>NZ_DHXG01000040.1:12481-25243 GCF_002413585.1 Paracoccus sp. UBA5162 | reverse complement strand
TCGTCCTGCCGGATCAGATCGGACAATTCCATCGCGGGCTCGCCAAACAGCCTGCCCGCGCCCTGGTTTTCAAGCACCAGAAGCGCGCGCTGGATCGCCCCGATGCTGGCCGTGCCGACATTGCCGTATTGCAGCGACAGTTCCGTCGCGTTCTGGCCGACCCAGACCAGCATGGATTGCAGATCCTTCAGGTCCAGCAGCGCAAGCCCCTGTTCGTCGGCGACGCGGAAGGCGATGTTCATCACCCCTTCCTGTGCCTCGGTCAGATCCAGCAGACGCGACAGCAGCAGAGGCCCCATTTCGGCCGGGGTGGTACGGACGGGATGTCCCTTCTCGCCCCAGACATCCCAGAAAACGGTCGGGAACGGCTGATAATCGAGGTCCAGCCCGATCTGACCGGCGCGTTTGCTGAACGCCTCGTGCAGTCGGGCCTCGGCGCTGCCGGACTGCGACAATCCGGCCAGGTCGCCCTTCACGTCCGACAGAAAGACCGGCACACCGGCCAAAGACAGGCTTTCGGCAAGGGTCTGCAGGGTCACGGTCTTGCCGGTCCCGGTCGCACCGGCGATCATGCCGTGACGGTTGGCGTATTTCATCAGCAGGGATTGCGGGTTGGCATAGGATGGGCCGCCGCCGCCGACGAAGATCGTATTTGCCTCTGCGTCCAGCACCCCGGTCATGCCCCGCCCCCGTTTTTGCGTTTTTCCGCCGCCAGTTCAGGCTGCGTGCGTTGCGACAATACAATCTTAAGGAAAATGTGTCAGTATGCGAATCGTCCGGGGTCACGATCGTGGACGTCGGACCTTCCTCCCTGTTGGACTGCCGCGCCTTCGGGCGCGGCTTTTTTCGTCCGGATGAGGCGTGCATCAGCCCAGCCCGAAGAGCCCGGTGGAATTGTGATCGAAACTGTCCTTCTGGACTGTTGACGGATCACGGCCGCGCGACTAGCGTGCGGCCAATGATGACCGGCCAGTCCGGCAGGGAGCAAACGCAAATGCGTTCAGGGGCCGCAGAAAACTGCGGCCCTTTCGCATGTCGCGCGCCCGGGTGCCAGCCGTGATTGTCCCGTTGCGTCAGGCTGCGGTCCCGGCGCGCAAGACACAAGTCGGGAACACCTTACCCTGCGTCAGCCGCCACTGGCGCGACGCGCACGCCAAGGTGAAGCCCTGTGACGCTGACGGATCGGTTGCGGCCTGACAAAGCGCGTCGGACGTGCTAGGCGGCGTCAAAGCATCGAGCAAAGGGAAGACACGAGAATGCTCAACAAATCTTCGCAGGCGCTGATCCTGGCTCTGAGCGTGATCGCCGCACCGGCCTTCGCCCAGGATGCCGCCGCCCCGGCCGAGGCGACCCAGCCCGCGACGTCGGCCCCGGAAACAACCGCCGCGCCGCAGGCGCCCGCGACAGGCGAGACCGCGCCCGCCGCAGACGCCGCAACAGCGAGCCAGGACAACGCCACCCCGGCCGCGCCCGCTGATGATGGCGCGCCGAAGGCCGGAAGCTACTATGTCAAATCGACGAAACAGGACTGGACCATTCGTTGCGTCAAGGCCCAGCAGGGCAAGGATCCGTGCGAATTGTATCAGCTGATGAAGGATCAGAATGACAATTCCGTGGCGGAAATCACGGTGATCCCGCTGAAAAACGGCGATGTCGCGGCTGGCGCGACGCTGGTGGCACCGCTGGAAACCGACCTGATCGAGGGGCTTGGCTTTGCGGTCGATGATGGCAAGTCGCGCGGGTATCCGTTCAGCTTCTGCGCCTCTGTCGGCTGCGTGTCGCGCATGGGTTTCACCGATGCCGAACTGACCGCATTGAAGCGCGGAAACAAGGCCGTCGTCAGCCTGCTGCCCTTTGGCGCCGATCCGAAAAAGCCGGTTCAGCTGACCCTCTCGCTGACCGGTTTCACGGCGGCGTTCGATGAACTGACCGATTATGCATCAACGCCCGCAACCTCGAACGGTGCCGCCCCGGCCGAAACGGAAAGCGCGCCTTCGGGCAACTGATCGCATACCTGCGAATGCCAGATCGCCGTGCCCGCCGGGCGCGGCGTTGCGATATGGGCCCGACCGTGTTCAGACCCGGCGCAGGGCGACGACTGCGTTCAGCCCGCCGAAAGCGAAGGCGTTGGACAGGACCGCTTCGACCCGCGCCTCGCGCGCCTCGTTCGGCACCACGTCCAGCGCACATTCCGGATCCGGTTCCTGATAGCCGATCGTCGGCGCGATCACGCCATCGCGCAGGGCCATGATGCAGGCCAGCATTTCCACCGCGCCGGTGCCGCCGATCACGTGGCCATGCATCGATTTCGTGGACGAGATCATCAACCGGTCGGCGTGATGACCGAAGGCATGGGCGACGGCGGCGCATTCGGTCTTGTCATTGGCCGCAGTGCCGGTGCCATGGGCATTGATATAGCCGACCTGATCGGGATTCAGGCGCGCATCCTGCAAGGCACCGGTGATCGCGCGCTCGGCGCCCTGGGCCGAGGGCATGACGATATCCTGCGCGTCCGAGGACATGGCAAATCCCACCACCTCGGCCAGAATCTCGGCGTCGCGCGCGCGGGCGCTGTCGTAATCCTCGAAGACGAAGACGCCAGCGCCCTCGCCCTGGACCATGCCGTTGCGATTGGCGCTGAAGGGGCGGCAGGCGTCGCGGGACATGACGCGCAGCCCCTCCCAGGCCTTGACGCCGCCAAAGCACAGCATCGCCTCGGACCCGCCGGTCAGCATCACCTTTGCCGCGCCCGACCGCACCATCTGGAAGGCCAGCCCCATCGCGTGATTCGAGCTGGCGCAGGCAGTGGCCACGGTAAAGGCGGGGCCGCGCAAGCCGAATTCCATGCTGACATGGCTGGCCGCCGCATTGTTCATCAGCTTCGGCACGACGAAGGGATGAACGCGGTTCTTCCCCTCCTCATAGACATGGCGGTAATTCTCGTCCCAGGTGTTCAGCCCGCCGCCCGCCGTGCCCAGCACGACCCCCGAACGCAGGCCCAGGGCACCTTCGAAATCCAGCCCGGACTGGGCGACGGCCTGTTTCGCGGCCAGCAGCGTGAACTGGGTGAACTTGTCATAAAGCACGATCTGCTGGCGGTTGAAATAATCCTCGGCCCGCCAGTCATGGACCTGCCCGCCGATCTGGATCGACAGCCGGTCCACATCGCGGAAATCAAGCTGCGTGATGCCGCAACGCCCTTCGCGGAAGGCCTGCATCGTCGAGGCGACATCGTGGCCAAGCGCGTTGATGGTGCCCGCCCCGGTGATGACGACGCGGCGCAATCCGTCGTCGGGCCGGCGCGTTGCAGCAGGGGCGGCAAGCCGATCGGGCATGGCCGGCGCGGCCGCCCCCTTTCCCGTCTTCTTCGGATTCATGCGGCTTTCTGGGCCACCAGCCGCCGGACCGCCGCGATGATCGTGCCCATGTTCGAGATGTCGAAATCCGATTTCTCGGGCTCATTGGCATTGAACGGGATCGAGATGTCGAATTCCTCTTCCAGCGCGAAGATGGATTCGACCAGTCCCAGACTGTCGATCCCCAGTTCCTCGGGCGTGGCCTCGCTGGTCACCTGTTCGGGATCCAGCATCGCCTGTTCTGCGACGATCTCGCGAATGCGCGATTCGATCTGGTCGGTCATATGGCCTCCTGCTCAGCCCTTGTCCAACAATCGTGTAACAGTTTCCTGAAGCTTTGCCAGTTGTTGTGCAAAACGCGGCAGCCGCCGGACGGCCTTCTGGATTTCCATCTGGGTTTCCATCTTCACGGCCGGATTGCCCAGGATGACCCGGCCCGCCGGCACACGACTGAAGATCTTCGTGGCCCCGCCTGCGATCACGTCGTCGCCGATCTCGATATTGTCGCTGACGCCGACCTGCCCGGCCAGGATCACCCGGTCGCCCACGCGGCTCGACCCGGCAATGCCGACCAGCCCGCAAAGAAGGCAGTCCGCACCGACAACGACATTGTGGCCGATCTGGACCAGATTGTCGATCTTGGTGCCGCGCCCGATCCGCGTGGCCCGGATCGTGCCACGGTCGATGGTGGCATTCGCGCCGATCTCGACATCGTCGCCGATCTCGACCCCGCCCAGCGAATGGATGCGCGTCCAGTGCTGCGGGACGAACCCCTCGCGCGTGCCCAGAGAGCGTCGGATCTCCTCGATCCCCGATTCCTCCGGGGTGACGAAGGAAAAGCCGTCGCCGCCGATCACCGCGCCCGGCTGCATGATCAGCCTGTCGCCGGCGCTGACACCATGACCGATCCGCGCCCCTTCGCGCAGCAACGCCTCGCGCCCCAGCCGCGCCCCGCGTCCGACCGAGACATGCGAGGCGATCCGCGCGCCCTGCCCGATCACCACATCCGCGCCGATCACCACGAAGGCGCCGATCGCCGCACCGGCGCCGATCCGCGCCGTCGGGTCGATCACCGCGGTGGGGTGGATGCCGGGCGCGATGTCCGGACCGGGATCGAAGGTGCGGGTCAGCCCGGCAAGCAGCAGGCGAGGGCGGGGCGCGAAGATCGCGGCCCGCAGCCCGTACTCCTCGGGATCCATGCCCTGGGCCAGGATCGCCATGCTGCCGGGCTTCAGGCCGTCGGCATATTTCGGCGCCATCGCCATCGCGATCAGACCGCCCTCGGGACCGACGGGGACAGTGTTCGCGGGCTCGGCGGCGCCGGTCACCGGCAGCGACAGATCGCCCCAACCCTGCGCGTCCAGCGCCCGGGCAAGCTCTCCGACGGTCAAGGCCATGCGTCGTCTCCTTTCGCTGGACAGCGACTTAATCCTTCACGGCGCGTTAATCCAGACGGCCCTTTCCAGGGGCCCAGGCGCCACGGCGTCACGGATATGCGAGCCACGTCGCGGCAGATTTGATGATGTCGGGCCAAGCAACCTCTCGCCTGCAGGTTCCGTTCGTGGCGCTTTGGCCACAGACGCGGCCTTGTCATGCGCCCTGAGCGCCCGGACAACTTGCGGTTGAACCGAGCTTTCGCGACGCTTTGCCACGGTTGCTGCTGCAGCCCGCGCCCACAGCAACGCACTTTTCGGCTAATATGACTGGACAATCCGCCGCGTCCGGTCCGTTCAATCGAGCCAGAGGGAAATTCTACCGCCATCACATCGGTCCTGTTGCCTTGCCGCAACGCTTGCGATGACAATTCGCAACACCGCCGCAAGATGAGCGAATTTCTGCCTATGGTGGAAAAAACGCCCGCTTTCGCGACCAAAGCGGTTTCCCGACGCACAGCATTTTGACATATTGTTAGGCAATCGAGACTAAATCTCGAGAATGTCGCGGAAGAACGCGGCCGCAAGAACGAAGCAGGACAGGCGATCTGACATGACAATGGACCTCATCTCCCGCCGGGGACTCATGGGCGTATTCGCGGCCACGACAGTCACGGCGGCACCCGTGATGGCGAATGCCTTCGGCTTTCTCCGTGGCGCGGGCGACATGCGTCGCGTGCGCATGTACAATGGACGGACTGGCGAAAGCATCGACACCGTTTACTGGGTCAACGGCAAGTATATTCGCGAAGCACTGAATGAAATCAATATCTTCATGCGCGATTGGCGAACCGGGACCGCGATCGGCATCGACCCGCGCGCGATGGATGTCGCCGCAGCGACCCACAGGCTGCTGCAGACGAACGAACCCTACATGATGCTGTCGGGCTATCGTTCGCCGCAGACCAACGCGATGCTGCGCCGGACGTCTTCCGGTGTCGCCAAGAACTCTCTGCACATGTCCGGCAAGGCTGCGGACATGCGGCTCAAGTCGCGTTCGGTCGCGCAGATGTTCAAGGCGGCGGTTGCATGCAGGGCGGGGGGGGTCGGCAAATACAGCCGCTCGAACTTCGTTCACATGGATTGCGGCCCGATCCGCCAATGGGGCGCGTGATCCGGGATCGTTGCCAATGATGGCAGACGAAGGCGCCGCTCGCGGAAAACGCGGGTGGCGCCTTCGTCTTCGGCGCCGCGCGGCTTCCTCGCGCGGAGTTGCGTCTTGCCGGCGCAATTGTCCGGCCTGCGCACGCGAGGCTTGACCCGCAAGACGCATTCCAGGACGCTTCAACAACGCTTTGGAAACGAACGGGATCGTCCATGCCTTACAGAACACGCCGGTATCGTGCGGCCAAGAAGATCCAGGCCGCTGCCGTCGAACTGGCGGTCAGGGACGGTCTGGCGAATGTCACCACGGATGCGATCGCCCGGCTTGCCGGCGTCAGCACCCGGACCTTCTTTAACTACTATCCCTACAAGGAGGCGGCGATCATGGGGCCGCCGCCCGATTACCCGGCCGAGGCCAGCGAGGAATTCGTCAACGGCACCGGCCCGCTGATCGAGGATCTGCGCGTGCTGATCACCACCCATCTCGGCCGCTTTCTGGACGAACGCGAGATGCTGGGCCACATCTTCGCGCTGGCCGAAACGGATCCCAAGCTGGAGGCCCTGCGCAACAGCGCGATCCTGGCGCGGCGTGCGCAGATGCGGCAATTGCTTCAGCGGCGGATGCCGGATGCCGATCCCCGTCTGGTCGAAATTCTGGCCGCGGCCATCGTTGCCGCAACCAATGTCGCCACCAAGGACTGGATCACCGGCGAGGTCGATGATTTCATCGCGGCGGCCCGCCATAATCTGGCGCTGATCTCTACCGCAACCGCGATGCTGACCGGGCCGGCGCCCGGCCCCACCTGATCCGGCCCGTCCTAGACTGCCAGCATCCGACGATAGAGATTGTCCAGATAGGCGTCGGCTCCGACATAGGGATCCTGGGCAGGGCCAAGGACCGCGCGGACCTGAACCTCGAAATCCGCATAATGCTGCGTCAGCGCCCAGATCGAGAAGATCAGGTGGTGCGGATCGACCCGGCTCAGTCGCCCGGCCGCGATCCAGCCAGCCAGAATCGCCACGGTGTCATTGACCAGATCGCGCAGCCTGCCGCCAAGAATATCGCCCAGATGCGGCGCACCTTGCAAAATCTCATAGGCGAAAAGCCGGCTTTCGCGAGGATAATCGCGCGACATCCGCAGCTTGGTGTGAACATAGCCCAGAACCTCGTCCAGCGGATCGCCGTCGGGATCCAGGTTCAGCATCGGCGCCAGCCACAGATCCAGAAGCGTGGTCAGCAGGGTGCGGTGGATCTCGTCCTTCGAGGCAAAGTAATACAGGACGTTCGGCTTCGACAGGCCCGCCGCCTCGGCGATCTGGTCGATGGTCGCGCCGCGGAAACCGCTTTCCGAAAAGACCGTCAGCGCGCCCTCCAGGATAAGATCGCGGTTCTTCTGCTGGATCCGGGTCCGCTGCGGTTCAGGCTGATCTGTCATTGGCAAATCCGATCTGGCATGATCCAAACTTGGGCATCGGGGCCCGATTTGTCATGCGGCATCTCTGCGTGCTTGACTGGCTCTGGCCCCGTGCTAGCCTGATCCTGACCTTTTGGTCAATAATTTGCAGAGGTTCCCCGATGCCGCTCGACCGCAAGCCCGCCCCGAACGACCTGCGTGCCTTCTGGATGCCGTTCACCGCCAACCGTCAGTTCAAGGCGCAGCCGCGCATGCTGGTGGCGGCCAGCGACATGCACTACACCGCCGCCGATGGCCGCGCGATCCTGGATGGAACCGCGGGTCTGTGGTGCTGCAACGCGGGACATTGCCGGCCCCGCATCACCGAGGCGGTGCAGGCGCAAATCGGCCAACTGGATTATGCCCCCGCCTTCCAGATGGGTCATCCGCTGGCGTTCGAGCTGGCCAACCGCCTGGTCGATATCGCGCCTGACGGCATCGAACATGTGTTCTACTGCAATTCCGGCAGCGAAGCCGTCGATACCGCCCTGAAAATCGCGCTGGCCTGGCACCGTGCACGCGGCGACGGCGCGCGCACGCGCCTGATCGGACGCGAGCGCGGCTATCACGGCGTCGGCTTCGGCGGCATCTCGGTCGGTGGCATCGTCAACAACCGCCGCTTCTTTGGCAATCTGCTGACCGGCGTGGACCACCTGTCCCATACGCATCTGCCCCGGAACGCCTTCACGAAAGGCCAGCCTGAACACGGCGCCGATCTTGCGGATGAACTGGAACGCATCATCGCCCTGCATGGCGCCGAGACCGTCGCCGCGGTGATCGTCGAGCCGATGGCCGGTTCCACCGGCGTGCTGCTGCCGCCCAAGGGCTATCTGCAGCGGCTGCGCGAGATCACCCGCCGACACGGAATCCTGCTGATCTTCGACGAGGTCATCACCGGTTTCGGCCGGCTCGGCAGCCCCTTCGCCGCGCAGCATTTCGACGTTCTGCCCGACATGATCACCTGCGCCAAGGGCCTGACCAACGGCGTCGTCCCGATGGGCGCGGTGCTGACCACGGCCGCGATCCACGACGCCTTCATGCAGGGCCCCGACCATGTGATCGAGCTGTTCCACGGCTATACCTATTCCGGCAATCCGGTTTCCTGTGCGGCGGCGATCGCCACCCTGGACACCTATGCCGAGGAAGGGCTGCTGACCCGCGCCGCCGAGCTGGAGGCGCATTGGCAAGAGGCGCTGCACGCCCTTCGCGGCCTGCCTCATGTGATCGACATCCGCAACATGGGCCTGATCGGCGCCGTCGAACTGGCCCCGATCGAGGGCCAGCCCGGCAAGCGCGGCTTCGACGCTTTCGTGAAAGCCTTCGAGGCCGGGATCCTGATCCGCGTGACCGGCGATATCATCGCGATGTCGCCGCCGCTGATCATCAGCAAGGACCAGATCGATGAATTGATCGACACCCTCGCCGATGTCCTGAAGGCCACCGCATGAGCACGCCCGCCTCCTCGGTCCTGATGGATGACGACAGGGTTCGGGTCACGCGCTATGACTTTGCGCCGGGCGACGAAACCGGCTGGCATGTTCACGACATGGAATACGTCATTGTCACGCTGACCGATTGCCGGTTGCGCCTTGACCTGCCCGGCGGGCAGACGACGGACAGCACGATCCCGGCGGGCAGCGCCTATTCCCGGCCCAGAGGAACCGAACACAACGTCGCCAATGGCGGCGCCGCCCCGATGAGCTTTATCGAGGTCGAACTTAAGTAACAGACGCCACTCAGCCGACCGCGCGGCAAGACGCGGCGGCCAGACAGGAAGGACGAGACATGACCCTGACCGGAACGGCCGTGGCCGACAACATGAAGATCGACGGCGACAGGCTGTGGGACAGCCTGATGGAGATGGCCAAGATCGGCCCCGGCGTCGCCGGCGGCAACAATCGCCAGACGCTGACCGACGCCGATGCCGAAGGCCGCGCCCTGTTCCGCATGTGGTGCGAGGAGGCGGGGATGAACATGGCCCTGGACCGGATGGGCAACATGTTCATGCGCCATGAGGGCGAGGAGCCCGATCTGGACCCGGTCTATATCGGCAGCCACCTGGATACCCAGCCGACCGGCGGCAAATATGACGGCGTTCTGGGCGTGCTTTCGGGGCTGGAGGTGATCCGCTCGATCCGGGACATGGGGATCCGGACGCGCCGGCCCATCGTGGTGGCGAACTGGACCAACGAGGAAGGGACTCGCTTCGCACCGGCGATGCTGGCCTCGGGAGTTTTTGCCGGGATCCATGACGAGGATTATGCCAACAGCCGCGAGGATGCCGAAGGCAGGACATTCGGCGCGGAACTGGACCGGATCGGCTGGCGCGGCGACGAGGAGCCGGGCCGGCGTCCGATCCATGCGATGTTCGAATACCATATCGAACAGGGTCCGATTCTGGAGGCCGAGGGCAAGCAGGTCGGCATCGTCACCCACGGCCAGGGTCTGTGGTGGCTGCAGGTCACGCTGCTGGGCAAGGACGCGCATACCGGGTCCACCCCGATGGAGATGCGGATGAACGCGGGGCTTGGCATGGCACGCATCACGGAGGCCGTTCACCGGATCGCGATGGAACATCAGCCAGACGCCGTCGGTGCGGTGGGCCAGGCCAATGTCTATCCCAACAGCCGCAACGTGATCCCCGGCCGCGCGGTCTTTACCATCGACTTCCGCAGCCCCGATCTGGACAAGCTGACCTCGATGCGGACGAAGTTGGAGGCGGAAGCGACTGAAATCGCAAAGGATCTTGGTCTTGGAATCGAGATCGAGCCGGTCGGCCATTTCGATCCGGTGACATTCGACGCAGGGCTGGCGCAATCGCTGCGCGACGCGGCCCGGCGGCTGGGCTATTCGCATATGGATATCGTCAGCGGCGCGGGCCACGACGCCTGCTGGATCAATCGCGTGGCGCCCACGGTGATGATCATGTGCCCCTGTGTGGACGGGCTGTCGCATAACGAGGCCGAAGAGATCAGCCCCGAATGGGCCAAGGCCGGCGCCGACGTGCTGCTGCACGCGGTGCTGGATGCGGCAGAGGTTGTCCGCTGAGGCGGACGGAGGCCGGGGGCGCCGCCCCCGGACCCCCGGGGTATTTGGACAACGAAGAAGAGGCTGGTGATGAGCACGGTTATCAGAAACGGAACCATCGTGACGGCCGATCTGACCTATGAGGCGGATGTGCTGATCGAGGGTGGCAGGATCGCGGCGATCGGTCAGGGTCTGACCGGCGACACGCAACTGGACGCGACCGGCTGCTATGTCATGCCGGGCGGGATCGACCCGCACACGCATCTGGAAATGCCGTTCATGGGCACCTATTCCGCCGACGATTTCGAATCCGGCACCCGGGCCGCGCTGGCCGGCGGGACCACGATGGTCGTGGATTTCGCCCTGCCCTCGCCCGGTCAGGGACTGCTGGACGCACTGCAGATGTGGGACAACAAGTCCGGGCGCGCGCATTGCGATTACAGTTATCACATGGCCGTCACCTGGTGGGGTCAGCAGGTCTTTGACGAGATGGCCGAAATCGTTGATCGCGGCATCACCAGCTTCAAGCATTTCATGGCCTACAAGGGCGCGCTGATGGTGAATGACGACGAGTTGTTCGCCAGTTTTCGCCGCGTCGGCGATCTGGGCGGGATCGCGATGGTCCATGCCGAGAACGGCGATGTGGTGGCGGAACTGTCGGCGCGGCTGTTGGCCGAGGGCAATACCGGCCCCGAAGCGCATGCCTATTCGCGTCCGCCGCAGGTCGAGGGCGAGGCCACCAACCGCGCGATCATGGTCGCCGACATGGCGGGTGTGCCGCTCTATGTCGTGCATGTGTCCTGCGAGGATAGTCACGAGGCGATCCGCCGCGCGCGTCAGCAGGGCAAACGGGTCTGGGGCGAGCCGCTGATCCAGCATCTGACGCTGGATGAAAGCGAGTATTTCGACAAGGATTGGGATCACGCGGCGCGCCGTGTCATGTCGCCCCCCTTCCGCGACAAGCGCCATCAGGACAGCCTGTGGGCGGGGCTGCAATCGGGCAGCCTGTCGGTGGTGGCGACCGATCATTGCGCCTTCACGACCGAGCAGAAGCGCCATGGCGTCGGCGACTTCACCAAGATCCCGAACGGCACCGGCGGTCTTGAGGATCGGATGCCGATGCTGTGGACCCACGGCGTCGGTACCGGGCGCCTGACGCCGAACGAATTTGTCGCGGCGACCTCGACCAACAGCGCCAAGATCCTGGGCATGTATCCGAAGAAAGGCGCAGTGCTGGTCGGCAGCGATGCCGATCTGGTGGTCTGGGATCCCGAAGCCGAAAAGACCATCAGCGCCGGCAGCCAGCAATCGGCGATCGACTATAATGTGTTCGAAGGACAGAAGGTGAAGGGCCTGCCGCGCTACACGATCACGCGCGGCGTGGTGGCGGTGACCGAGGGCAAGCTGGACAGTCGCGAGGGCCATGGTGAATTCGTCGCCCGCGAGCCGCGCGGAACGGTCAATCGGGCGCTGTCGCAGTGGAAAGAGTTGACTGCGCCACGGCCAGTGGAACGGACGGGGATCCCCGCCAGCGGGGTGTGATTGTGAAGGGTGCCCTGCCTGCCACCGGCCGGTCCGTGCCGGATGCGACCGCTGCAAGACCTGGGACTGCCAACGGCTTGGCCGTCGGGAACCCGGGCGAGGACAAGGCGCTGCCGGGCAAGATCGGGGGCGGCGGCTCGAACCAGGCAAACGAACATAGGGCCCGACCTGTCAACGGCGCGATGGACCGAGGGCGACGGATCGGCGCGATGGTCAACCATTCCGGTCATGGCCCTCGCTCTCGGAAACCTCGTGAGGGCCGGTTCGCCGCGGCGATCGCCTTTCGGGGTCCGGAGGCCAGCGCCGCTGTCAGCGGGCAGGACATCCGCGCGGTTGGTGGACTGAAGAGGTCGGCATGAACGAGGTCATTCGGGCGCAGGAGATCGGCCTGACCTTCCAGACGGCCGACGGCCCGGTCCACGCGCTGAAGGATGTCGACCTGACCATCGGCCAGGGCGATTTCGTCAGCTTCATCGGCCCCTCGGGCTGCGGGAAGACCACGCTTCTGCGCGCCATCGCCGCGCTGGAGACACCGACCGAGGGACGGTTGTCGGTCAACGGCATGGAACCGGATGCCGCGCGCAAGGCCCGGGCCTATGGCTATGTGTTCCAGGCGCCGGGGCTTTATCCGTGGCGAACGATTTCGGGGAACATCTCCCTTCCGCTTGAGATCATGGGGTTTCCACGCGCCGACCGGCGGCAGCGGACGGCCCGCGTCCTGGAACTGGTCGATCTGGCCGGGTTCGGGGCGAAATATCCGTGGCAATTGTCCGGCGGGATGCAGCAGCGGGCCAGCATCGCCCGCGCGCTGGCCTTCGATGCCGATATCCTGTTGATGGACGAACC
>NZ_DHXG01000040.1:2514-12160 GCF_002413585.1 Paracoccus sp. UBA5162 | reverse complement strand
TTCGGCGCGCTTGACGAGATCGTCCGCGACCGGTTGAACGAGGCACTGCTGGATCTGTGGGCCAAGACCGGAAAGACCATCGCTTTCGTGACCCACTCGATCCCCGAAGCCGTCTATCTGTCCACGCGCATCGTCGTCATGTCGCCGCGGCCGGGGCGGATCACCCGGATCATCGACAGTTCCCTGCCGCGCGATCGCCCGCTGGACATCCGCGACACGCCCGACTTCATTGCGCTGGCGCACGAGGTCCGCGAGGCGCTGCGGGACGGGCACGGCGATGACTGACGCCGCCATCGGAGAGATGCGCGGCGGAGGAATGCTGCGCCGGGCCGCCAAGGGCCGCACCCTGCCCGTCCTGGCCGTCCTGCTGGCCATCGTCGCGATCTGGTATGCCGGCGCCGTCGGCCTGAACGCGCAATGGGTGCGGGATCAGGCGGCGCGCAGCGAGACGGTGCTGAGCACTGGAGAATTCGTCGTCCGGACGCTGAGCCTGGATCGCCCCGTCCTGCCCGCGCCGCATCAGGTGGCCGCCGGTCTGTGGGACGGGATCGCGGGGCAGAAGATCACCTCGAAACGCAGTCTTGTCTGGCACGGCTGGGTCACGCTGTCGGCGACGCTGGCGGGCTTTGCCATCGGCACCGCGGCGGGGATCCTGCTGGCGGTCGGCATCGTGCACAACCGCGCGATGGACCAGTCGGTGATGCCTTGGGCGGTGGCCAGCCAGACCGTGCCGATCCTGGCCATCGCGCCGATGGTGATCGTCGTCCTTGCCAGCGCGGGGATCACCGGGCTTCTGCCCAAGGCGGTAATCGCGGCCTGGCTGTCATTCTTCCCGGTCCTGGTCGGGATGGTAAAGGGGCTGAGGACACCCGACGCGATGCAGCTGGATCTGATGAAAAGCTGGTCGGCCTCGCCTTCGCAGATTTTCTGGCGGCTGCGGCTGCCTTCGTCGATGCCCTATCTGTTCGCCAGCCTGAAGGTGGGCGTGGCGGCGGCGCTGGTCGGCACCATCGTGGGCGAATTGCCGGCGGGCGCCAGTTCCGGCCTGGGCGCACGCCTGCTGTCGGGCAGCTATTACGGGCAGACGGTGCAGATCTGGTCGGCGCTTTTTGCCGCGGCAGCACTGGCTGCCGGGCTGGTGATCGCGATCGGCGCGGTCGAGAAGATCGCTCTGCGCCGGATGGGGCTGGCCCGATGACGCTGCTGAAGATCCTTCTGGTCTGGCTGGCCGGCTGGGCGCTGAACATCTGGCTGGCCCGGTTCGACACCAGAACGACACGTCTTCTCGTCGCGGTGATCTTCGGCGCGACGATCCTGATCCTGTGGGAGATGGTCGTGCGGCTTTATGCCGTACCCTCGGTCATTCTGCCGGCGCCCAGCCAGATCGCTGCCGGTTTTGCCGCCAATACCGCGATCCTGTGGACCGATTTCGTGCAGACCATCGTCAAGGGCGCGCTCAGCGGCTGGCTGATCGGCGCCCTGTCGGCGATCCTGACCGCCATTGCCATCGACCGTAGCCCTTTTCTGCAGCGCGGGCTGCTGCCGATCGGAAATTTTGTCGCCGCCCTGCCCATCGTCGGGATCGCACCCATTCTGGTGATGTGGTTCGGCTTCGACTGGCAATCCAAGGCCGCCGTGGTCGTGGTCATGGTCTTCTTCCCGATCCTGGTGAACATGGTCGCGGGACTGGCCGCCACCGACCGGATGCAGCGCGACCTGATGGCGACCTGGGCCGCGCCCTATGGCGCAAGCCTGTGGAAGCTGCGCCTGCCGGCCGCGATGCCGTTCCTGTTCAACGGGTTGAAGATCACCACGACGCTGGCGCTGATCGGTGCCATCGTTGCCGAATTCTTCGGCAGCCCGACCCGGGGGATGGGCTTTCGCATCGCGACTGCCGTCGGGCGGCTGGAATTGCCGCTGGTCTGGGCGGAAATCCTTGTGGCGGCCATCGCCGGATCGCTGTTCTATGGCATTGTCGCGCTGATCGAGAAGAAGGTGACGTTCTGGCACCCGTCGCAGCGCAATCAACGGGGCTGACCGCTCCAACAGAGAGGTGTATGATGAAGAAACTGATGCTTTCGGCCGGCGCCCTTGCGCTGATCGCCGGCGCCGCCCAGGCGGCGGAAGACCTGACCCTGCAATTGAAATGGGTCACGCAGGCGCAGTTCGCGGGCTATTACGTGGCCAAGGACAAGGGCTTCTACGACGAAGAGGATCTGAACGTCAACATCAAGCCGGGCGGACCGGACATCGCGCCGACGCAGGTTCTGGCCGGCGGCGGCGCCGATGTCACCGTCGAATGGATGCCCGCAGCCCTGGCCGCACGCGAAAAGGGCCTGCCGATCGTCAACATCGCCCAGCCGTTCAAGAAATCCGGCATGATGCTGACCTGTCTCAAGGAAAGCGGCATCACCGATCCCAAGACCGATTTCAAGGGCAAGACGCTGGGCGTCTGGTTCTCGGGGAACGAATATCCGTTCCTGTCCTGGATGAACACGCTGGGCCTGTCCACCGATGGCGGACCCGACGGGGTCACCGTCCTGAAACAGGGCTTCAACGTCGATCCGCTGCTGCAAAAGCAGGCCGCCTGCATCAGCACCATGACCTATAACGAATACGGACAGGTTCTGGATGCGGGGCTGACGCCCGAAGATCTGGTGACCTTCAAATACGAGGATCAGGGCGTCGCCACGCTGGAGGACGGCCTGTATACGCTGGAGCAGAATCTTCAGGATCCGGCGATGGTGGACAAGCTGGCCCGGTTCGTGCGCGCCAGCATGAAGGGCTGGACCTATGCCGCGGAAAACCCGCAGGAAGCGGCCGAGATCGTGCTGGAAAACGACGAGACCGGCGCCCAGACCATCGCGCATCAGACCCGCATGATGGGCGAGATCGCGAAGCTTCTGGAAGGATCCGACGGATCGCTGGACGAGGCCGATTATCAGCGCACGGTCGATACGCTGATGTCGGGGGGCTCGGACCCGGTGATCTCCAGGGAACCCGAAGGGGCCTGGTCGGCGGAAGTGACCGACAAGGCAATGAAATGATGACAGGTCCGGCGCGGGTCGAGCTCCGCGCCGGACCTGCCGCAAGGGGCCAAGGACGACGATCATTTCGCGCGGAGAACTGGACGGCCTCAGACGAACCGGGGGGATCGTCGCGCAGTCTGTCCCGATCAAGGTGACCCGGCCCGGCCCAGCTTGGCCGCGTCCCGTTCGACGCTTCGAGAGACAAGCCCCGCCTCTTGCGGATCCCGGCAAGCCGGGCGAGACAGCGGTCATGAAACCGGACACGCGGAAACATTCGTCCCTCGAAGATGCGCAAGGCATCGCCTTCGGCAGCTTCATGGCCGCCATCGGGGTTCTGTTGCTGACCCATCTGGGCTTCGTGACCGGCCAGACGGCGGGGCTGGCGATCCTGATCTCCTATGCGACGGGTTGGGAATTCGGCCCGGTCTTCTTTGTCGTCAACCTGCCCTTCTACTGGCTGGGCTGGAAACGTTTCGGCCCTGTCTTCGTGGCCAAGTCCTTTGCCGCGGTGGCGCTGTTATCCGTGCTGACCATGGTCCTGCCCTCGCTGATGCAATTCGGACCCGTGCATCCGGCCGTGGGCGCGGTGCTGTTCGGCTGCCTGACCGGTGCCGGCTTGCTGGCGCTGTTCCGGCACGGCTCGTCGCTGGGCGGGATCGGGATCGTCGGGCTCTACATTCAGGACGCGACCGGGTTCCGCGCGGGCTGGGTGCAGATGGCGTTCGACGCGGCCCTGTTCCTGATCGCGCTGAGCCTGCGCGACCCGATCATTGTCGCCTGGAGTTTTCTGGGGGCGGTGGTCCTGAACCTGGTGATCGCGATCAATCACCGGCGCGACCGTTATATCGTTTGACGCCTCTATCATCGAATGGCGCGGCGGCCCCCGTCGGGACCGCCGCTTCATGTCCTAGCGCGCGGTTTCGCGCAGGATGTCGCCCTTGGCGTCGATTTCCAGCGTGACCTGTTCGCCCGCGGGATTGGTTGCATCCAGGGCAAAGCGCGGACCGGCGCGGCGGGGTTGGGCCAGATCGGTGTAGCCCGCATCGCCCAGCACCTTGTCGATCGCCGCGCGATCCATCATCGGCGCCCGGCCCGGCCCCTCGCCGGGGCGTTCACCGCGACGATCACCGCCGCGCGGACCTTCCCTGTCGCCGTCATGGCCGCCCATCATGCCCGGGCCGCGACCCTTACGTGATTCGTCCTTGCCGCCGTGCTCACCGCGTTCCGGACCGCGCCCGAAACGCCGGCCGTCACCATCCTCGCGGCCAAAGCGCAACAGCCGGCCCTCGGCGTCGAAACCCGCGCGGAGATCCTCTCCATCCGCATCCTCGCCGCCGATCATCACGCGCGAATCCATCGTGGCCAGCTTGCCGATCGTTGCGAACTGGCCGAAAACCGCATTGTCGCGCACGCTCTGCGGCAGCATCGCGTCGATCAGCGATTGCGGCATCGCGGCGTCGTCCACATCGACCATGACGAGATTGCCGCTCTCGTCGATGACGGCTTGGATCTCACCGCCTCCGGGCAGGTTGCCCTCGATGCGGTTGCCGCCGTGCCGGGCCTCGCGCGTCGCGATGTCGGTCAGGTTCAACGCGCCCAAAACCTGCGGCAGCTGCGTCTGCGGACTGGATTGCGCCGTGGCGGGGGCCTGGTCCTGCGCCAACGCGCCGGTGCCGATCGCGCCCATCAGCGCCAGGATCACGGCAGAGGTTCCCAGTTGAATTCTTCTCATCGTCTTTCCTTTCGTCAACTCTCCGGCCTTTGCATGGCCGGGACGAATCGGTTCTAGGACAATCATGCCGAACCAAGGACCAACCGGCCATTTGGTTTCCATTGGGTGGCAAGTCGGCATAGATGATCCATGCGCCGCAATGTCCTGCCCCTGCTGCTGATCGCCATCCTGTCCCTCGGGGCCGGTTTTTCCCTTCCCCTCGCCCGCCAGCCCGCCGCGATGGCGCAGGATTTTCAGCCGCTGCCCTTCGACCGTCTGGCCCGGCGCGTCAGCGACCGCTATGCCGGCCGCCTTGTCGGGGCCGAGATTCGCCGCCCCAGCCCCCGGGAACACGAATTGGGTGCGGCGCTGGTCTATGAATTCCGCCTCCTCACGCCCGAAGGCAACCTTCTGCGAATCCGGCTGGATGCCCGCACCGGTCGTTTTCTGGAAGTGGCCGGTCGCGGACAATTGCAGGCGCTGCGTCGCGGCAAGGACCGGCCCTAGCTGACAGATGATGACGAGGATTGAATGCGCGCGCTGATTGTCGAGGATGACCCGGTTCTGTCCGGGCAGCTTTCGCAGGCGATGAAGGATGCGGGCTTTGTGACCGATCATGCCGGCGACGGCGAGGCCGGAGAGTTTCTGGGCGCGACCGAATGCTATGACGTGGCGATCCTTGATCTTGGCCTGCCGGGCCTGTCGGGGATCGAGGTTCTGACCCGCTGGCGCGAACAGGGAATCCACATGCCGGTGCTGATCCTGACGGCGCGCGGCGACTGGACCGACAAGGTCGCGGGCTTTCGCGCGGGCGCCGACGATTATGCCGTCAAGCCCTTCCGCCTGGACGAGGTCGTTTTGCGCGCGCGAACCCTGATCCGGCGCGCGGCCGGTCATGCCCGCTCCGTGATCGCCGCAGGCCCGCTGCGGCTGGACAGCCAGTTGGGCGTCATCACCCGCGACGGCGTGGCACTGAAACTGACCGCCTTCGAGGCGCGCATCCTGTCCTATCTGATCCACCACCAGAATCGCGTCGTCAGCCGGACCGAATTGTCGGACCACCTCTACGAGGCCGATACCGATCGCGACTTCAAGTCGATCGAGGTCGTGATCGGCCGCCTTCGCCGCAAGATCGGCGACGGCCTGATCCAGACGCGGCGGGGCGAGGGCTATGTCCTGCGGGCGCTCCCATGATGCGCTCGATCCGGGGGCGACTGCTGGTTCTGGCGGCGGTCTGGCTTGGGGCGGCCCTGCTGGCGGCGTTCCTGGTCATCTCGAATCTGCTGGACGATTTCGTCACCGACCGTTTCGACGCCGAAACGAGGGCGGCTGCGGATTCGCTGATCGCCGGACTCGAGGTCGGCGCCGATAACCGGATTGCGGTCGCGACGCCGCCCGCCGACGCCCGCTTCGGCCTGCCCTTCAGCGGCTGGTATTGGCAGGTTGCAGCGGACGGCCGGGCGGTGGCGCGATCGCCCTCGTTGCTGGACGGGCGGCTTCAAGGCCCGCCGGGCAGCTATGCCGGCCGGCCGGGACGCGGCGCGGATGGCGCCCATCTGCGGGTGTCGCGGCAAGAACTGACCATCCCCGACAGCGATGCCCGCGTCGCCGTGACCGTCACAGCGCCGGCTGACGAAATCCGCGCCAGCCTGCGCCAGATCCGGCGCCCTCTGGCGATTTCGCTGGCGATCCTGGGTCTTGGGCTGGCGGGGGGCACCGTCGTTCAGGTGGCCGTCGGGCTGCGCAGCCTCGATTCGCTGGGCGCCGATCTGCGTCGGGTGCGCGAGGGCCGGACCCATCGCCTGCCCCTGCCCGACGTGTCGGAACTGCGCCCCCTGACGGCCGAGATCAACGCCGCGCTGGACCAGAACGCCACCCTCCTGGCGCGGTCGCGGCGGCATCTGGGCAATCTGGCCCATTCGCTGAAAACGCCGCTGGCGGCGCTGGCCAACGATCTGCCGGGCGATCATCGCGGACAGGCGCTGATCGCGCGCATGGACCGGCTGATCGGCTGGCATCTGCGGCGCGCCCGTGCGGCCCAGCCCGCGACCCTGGGACAGCGCACCGCGATTGCCCAGGTGATCGACGACATCCTCATCGTGCTGCGTCACCCGATGGCCGACAAGGGCATGACCGCGCGGATCCTGGACCCTGCCGCTGCCGCTGCCGACTTCTTCGGCGAACGGCAGGATCTGGAAGAGATGATCGGCAACCTGGCCGAGAACGCGGTGAAATGGGGCCGCTCATGTCTGGTCTTTCGCATCAGCGCAGGACAAGGGCGGGTTCTGATCGCCATCGAGGATGACGGCCCCGGCCTGGCCGAAACCGACGCGCCGCGCGCGTTGATCCGCGGTGCGCGACTGGACGAAACAGGCCCTCCCGGCGCCGGCCTGGGCCTTGCCATCGTCGCCGACCTGGCCGCGCTGCACGGCGGCGAGTTGCGGCTTGAACGGGCGCCGACGGGCGGATTGGCGGCCATCCTGGACCTTCCGGGCTCGATCCGGGACGCGACTCGGGCGGGTTGATTTTACCATTTGATAAAAAAACGCATCTGTGCCAGCCTGAACCTGACCAACAGGTGAGCCAGGAGACACGAATGTCCCAAGCCAGGTTGTCGCCAGGCATCGTCCCGGGCCGTCTTGCGCCCGAGGATCTGGCGCTGAATTTCCGCGACATTGCCCCGCCTCTGACCGCGCACGAGGCACAGGTCGCCGCCGATCGCTGTTATTTCTGTCACGACGCGCCCTGTATAACGGCCTGTCCCACCGCCATCGACATTCCGCTGTTCATCCGCCAGATCGCGACCGGAACGCCGGATGCGGCGGCGATGACCATCTTCCACGCCAATATCCTGGGCGGTATGTGCGCCCGCGTCTGCCCGACCGAAAACCTGTGCGAGGGCGCCTGCGTCAGGATGGAGGCCGAGGGCAGACCGGTCGAGATCGGCGCGCTGCAGCGCCACGCCACCGATGGGCTGATGGCCAGGCCGGGCCATCCGTTCCGGCGGGGCGCGCCGACCGGCAGGCGGATCGCCGTCGTCGGCGCGGGACCTGCGGGCCTGTCCTGCGCGCATCGGCTGGCGGCCAAGGGCCATGAGGTCGTGATCTTCGAGGCGCGCGACAAGCCCGGCGGTCTGAACGAATACGGCATCGCCAGCTACAAGACCGTGGACGGCTTTGCCCAGGCGGAAATCGAATGGCTGCTGGGCATTGGCGGGATCACCATCGAGACCGGCAAGGCCCTTGGCCGCGATCTGACACTGGAAGGTCTGACGGCGGACTACGACGCGGTTTTCCTGGCGATCGGCCTTGGCGCCACGAACGCCCTGCGGACCGGCGATGAAGGAATCGGCAATGTCGGCGACGCGGTGGATTTCATCGCCGAACTGCGGCAGGCCGCGGATCTGGCCGGCCTGGCCGTCGGCCGGGATGTCGTGGTGATCGGCGGCGGAATGACCGCGATCGATGCCGCCGTGCAGTCGAAACTGCTGGGGGCCGAAAACGTGACCATGGTCTATCGGCGCGGGCAGGACCGGATGACCGCCAGCCGGCACGAACAGGATCATGCCAGCGCATCCGGCGTGCGCATCATCCACAACGCCGCGCCGGTGGCAATCCATGGCGACGGCGCTGTCGCAGAGGTGGAATTCTGCTATACCGAGGACAGTCCCGAAGGTCTGGTCATGACCGACCAGCGATTCCGGCTGAAGGCCGACCAATTGTTTCGCGCCATCGGACAGCGGCTGGACGAGGCGCCCGGATCGCCGGCGCTGGAGGGCGGCAAGATCGCCGTCACCGGCCCCGGCCGGACCAGCCTCGACAAGGTCTGGGCGGGCGGCGACTGCGCGGCCGGCGGCGACGACCTGACGGTGACGGCGGTGGCCCAGGGCCGCGATGCCGCGGAAGATATTCACCTGAGCCTGTCGCCATGACGGAAGGACCGGCCATGATCGAGAAACCGTCTTTTCGTCTATGGCCTGCTGCGGGGTGGGGTCACGATGATCCGGCTGCTGCCGGACCGCGCGGCCAAGACAAGGATTGCCCCATCGACCGCAAATAGCTGAAATAGGCCCGGCCCGTCTGGCCCGTTGGAAGGAAGGACAAGCGATGGCTGATCTGCGCAGCGACTTTATCGGGATCAAGTCTCCCAATCCGTTCTGGCTGGCCTCGGCCCCGCCCACCGACAAGGAATACAACGTCCGACGGGCCTTTCAGGCCGGATGGGGCGGGGTCGTGTGGAAGACATTGGGCAGCGAGGGACCGCCCGTCGTGAACGTCAACGGCCCGCGATACGGCGTGATCCATGGCAATGACCGGCGGGTTCTGGGCCTGAACAACATCGAACTCATCACCGACCGCCCGCTGGAGGTGAACCTGCGCGAGATCAAGCAGGTCAAGCGCGACTATCCCGATCGGGCACTGGTCATCAGCCTGATGGTGCCCTGCGACGAGGATAGCTGGCGCAGGATCCTGAGCCAGATCGAGGATACCGGCGCCGACGGGGTCGAACTGAATTTCGGCTGCCCGCACGGGATGTCCGAACGCGGCATGGGCAGCGCGGTCGGACAGGTGCCGGACTATATCGAGATGGTGACACGCTGGGTCAAGCAATATTCGCGGATGCCCTGCATCGTGAAGCTGACGCCGAACATCACCGATATCTGCAAACCGGCCGAGGCTGCCCGGCGCGGCGGGGCCGACGCGGTCAGTCTGATCAACACGATCAACAGCATCACCTCGGTCGATCTGGATCTGTTCGCGCCGCAGCCCACGATCGACGGCAAGGGTGCGCATGGCGGGTATTGCGGGCCGGCAGTCAAGCCGATCGCGCTGAGCATGGTGTCGGAAATCGCGCGCGGCGCGGACACGCGCGGGCTGCCGATCAGCGGCATCGGCGGTATCACGAC
>NZ_DHXG01000040.1:0-2117 GCF_002413585.1 Paracoccus sp. UBA5162 | reverse complement strand
GGCTTCAAGGTGGTGCAGGACATGATCAGCGGGCTGCGCGATTATCTGGACAGCCACGAAATGGGCCTGCCGGACCTGATCGGACGGGCGGTCCCCAATGTCACCGACTGGCGCTACCTGAACCTGAACTATGTCACCAAGGCGGTGATCGACCAGGACGCCTGCATCAAATGCGGGCGCTGCTATGCCGCCTGCGAGGATACCAGCCACCAGGCCATCGCGATGAAGCCCGGTCGCATCTTCGAGGTGATCGAGGAAGAATGCGTCGCCTGCAACCTCTGCGTCGATGTCTGCCCGGTCGAGGATTGCATCACCATGCGCGAACTGGAGCCGGGCGAGCTGGACAGGCGCACGGGCATCCGGCGCGCCGACTATGCCAACTGGACGACGCATCCGAACAATCCGATGGCGAAGGCGGCCGAGTAGCACCCGGCCGTCCGCCTGGGACAGGAATCGCACCGGCGGCGGCGCGATCGCGCGCTCAGCCTCCGGTCAAGGGCCGGAATTCGCCCCTGGCCTCGGTCATCAGGCTGACGCCGATAATGGCAAGTCCCGCCAGCAGGAAACCCGGAATGATCTCGTAGACGCCCGGTCCGCCGAGGAAGCTGGAATTGAGGCCCGCCCATATCCAGATCATGACCGTCACCGCGCCCACGACCAGCCCGGCCACCGCGCCCAGTCCGGTCATGCGCGACCATGTCAGCGACAGGATGATCAGCGGTCCGAAGGCGGCGCCGAACCCGGCCCAGGCATTCGAAACCAGCGACAGCACGCTTGAATTCGGATCGCGGGCGATGAAGGCCGCGACAATGCCGACCGCCAGCACCGCGATGCGACCGACCATGACCAGCATCTTCTCGTCCGCGTCGCGATCGAAGAACAGCCGGTAGAAATCTTCCGTCAGCGAACTGGACGAGACCAGAAGCTGGCTGCTGACGGTGCTCATGATCGCGGCCAGCAGGGCGGCGAACAGAAAGCCCGTAACCAGCGGATGGAACAGCAGATCGGCCAGCAGAATGAAGATCGTCTCGGGGTCTTCGACGGTCAGGCCGTTGCGCACCACATAGGCGCGACCGAAAATGCCCAGACCGACCGCACCCAGCAGCGAAATCGCCATCCAGCCCATTCCGATATTGCGGGCCGTCGGCACCTCGCGGACGCTGCGCACCGCCATGAAGCGGACGATGATGTGGGGCTGGCCGAAATAGCCCAGCCCCCAGGTCACCGCCGACAGAAAGCCCACCACGGTCAGCCCCCGGGTCAGCGAAAGAAATTCGGGATCGACCCCCGCCAGGGTCTCGCGCGCCTGATCGAAGCCGCCGCCGCCAGGGCCCATCAGCACCACCAGCGGCATGATGATCAGCGCCAGCATCATGATGCAGCCCTGGACGAAATCGGTCAGGCTGACGGCAAGGAAGCCGCCGATCACCGTATAGGCCAGCACGACCCCCAGCGTCAGCCACACGCCCGCCTGATAATTGCCGCCGAAGGCCGATTGGAACAGCTTGCCGCCGCCGACCAGGCCCGATGCGGTATAGACGGCGAAGAACACCACGATCACCACGGCCGAGATGACGCGAAGCGTCAGGGCTTGCGTCGGGAAGCGGTTGGCGAGAAATCCGGGAATGGTCAGCGAATTGTCGTAGCGTTCGGTCTGTTCGCGCAGTCGCGGCGCCACCACGATCCAGTTGACCAGCGCGCCGACGAAAAGCCCGATCCCGATCCAGGATTCGACAAGCCCGGCGGCATAAAGCGCGCCGGGCAGGCCCAGCAGCAGCCATCCACTCATGTCCGAGGCGCCGGCAGACAGCGCCGCGACCGCCGGTGGCAGGTTGCGTCCGCCCAGCATGTATTCCTCGGAGCTGGAGGTCGATTTCCGCCAAGCGTAGACGCCGATGGCCAGCATCAGCAGAAAATAGAGGATCAGGCTGATCCAGACTCCGGTTGCCATGGCTTCGCCCCTTCTTTGGTAAAAACACCGTGATGGAACAGGGCCTGACAGATCACGCGGCCGGACGCAACCGCCAGGCGTGGCGGCCCCATTTCCGCGCGGACGGGATGGCGCCCGTCAAAGCCCGTAGATACGACCGAATTTTTCTTCCAGATAATCCAGCAGC
>NZ_DHXG01000080.1:0-3902 GCF_002413585.1 Paracoccus sp. UBA5162 | reverse complement strand
GGCGGCCAAGGGGCTGGAAGCGGCGGTCGGCCGCACCAGCGTGTCGATGAAGGACAGCTTCGGCTGGGCCGGACAGGCCGGGGTCGACGTGGACATCAACCCCAGGATGTTCCTGAACTTCGACGTCAAATATATCGACATCGACACCACCGCGCGGCTCACCACCGCCGCCGCCGGCACGCAGAGGGTCAAGATGGACATCGACCCGCTGGTGTTCGGCGTCGGCTTTGGCTTGCGCCTCTGATCCTAACAGGCGCCAGCGGCGGACCGATTCCGCCGCTGACGCCTGAAGGCCTCTTTCCCGTAAGCGTTACGCCATCGGATTAGTTGCATTGGCGTGCAGGCTTATGCCGACTGTCGGCGCATCGTCCGCCGAACTCATCGTAAGAGCCAGGCTTCTGTGTGCTATAGACCGTAACGCGGATGATCCGGTCCGCTTCGGTACTGTCCACGCTCAGTATTTTCCCTCGTCAAGACCGCAGCTCCTCGAACAGATCGAGTTTCCGCATCAGCAGTTTCTCGCCTTCCAGCGCCAGAAACAGCACAAGCCCGACCAGCATGATCGCAACGCCATCGAGCAAGGAAAGCGGCCGCGTATCGAACATCTCGTTCATGACGGGGATGTACGTGAAGGCAAGCTGCGCCGTCGTCACTGCAGCGATCGCGATCAACACCGGGGGCGTGCCGAGGAGGCCGCGCAAGGTGAGCGAACGCATATGGAGATAGCGGACGGTGAAGAGATAGAAAATCTCCGCTACCACCAGCATGTTGACGACCATCGTTCGAGCGGTGGCAATGTCCTCGCCGCGAGCCTGCGCCCCGAAGAAGATCAGGAGAATGACCGCGGAGAACAGGCCCGACACCAGCAAGACCCGCCATAACAGGAATGGTGACAGGAGCGAGGCGTCAGCGCGGCGGGGTGGACGCTGCATCACTTCCGGCTCTGGCGGTTCGAAGGCGAGGGCCAGCCCCAGCGTCACAGAGGTCACCAAGTTGATCCAGAGGATCTGCGTCGCGGTCATGGGAAGCGCGAAGCCCGCCAGAATCGCTGCCACGATGACGATGGCTTCGCCCCCGTTGGTCGGCAGCGTCCAGGCGATGACCTTGCGGATATTGTCGTAGACCGTGCGGCCTTCGTGCACGGCCGCCACGATGGATGCGAAATTATCATCGAGCAGCACCATTTCCGATGCTTCCCGTGCCGCTTCGGTGCCGGCGACGCCCATGGCCGTGCCCACATCGGCCTGCTTGAGCGATGGTGCGTCGTTCACCCCGTCGCCGGTCATGGCGACGACGGCGCCGCGCGACTGAAGGGCGCGAACGATGCGGAGCTTATGTTCGGGGCTGGCGCGCGCGAAAACGCTGATAGTGTCCACCGTCTGCGCCAGTTCGGCATCGTCCATCCGCTCGACGTCGGCGCCGGACATCGCCTTGGGATCGTCGGCAAGATCGAGTTGGCGCGCTATGGCGCGGGCCGTCTCGATATGGTCGCCGGTGATCATCTTGACCGCGATACCTGCGGAACGGCATTCCGCGATGGCCCGGCGGGCCTCGTCGCGCGGCGGATCGATAAATCCCATGAGGCCCAGCATTCGGGCGGACTTCAAGTCCTCGAAGCGGATACGGTCCGGCGCGCCGGGCAGTGCCAGCATGGCGAAGCCCAGCAGCCGCTCACCCTGGCCGGCTGCTTGGGCGCCAAGCTGTTCCCAGCGGGCCGGATCGGCCTTAGGCTCCGCCAGCGCCAGCACCGCCTCCGGTGCGCCCTTGATGAAGACCACATGCTCGCCCGACGGCGCGCGATGCAGGGTCGCCATATAGCGATAGTCGGCATCGAACGGGATTTCATCCAAGCGCTTCCATTCGCGCGCGAGGTGGTCGGGGTCGAGGCCAGCCTTCCGGCCGAGCGCGATCAGCGCGCCCTCCATCGGATCGCCCGCCACGCTCCATTTGCCATCTTTGTGGTCGAGCCGCGCGTCGTTGCAGAGCATCCCGCAACGCAGGATGTCCGCCGCATCGGAAATAGCGGCCGCATCGTCGCCCTGGTCGGCGGTCAGAGCGCCTTCGGGCGCATAGCCGGAGCCGCTGACAGCCAGCGCGTAGGTGGCGGTGAAGACATGTCGCACCGTCATTTCGTTGCGGGTGAGGGTGCCCGTCTTGTCGGTGCAGATGACGGAGGTGGCACCGAGCGTCTCTACGGCGGGCAGCTTCCGGATGATCGCCTTTCGCGCGGCCATGCGCTGCACGCCGATCGCGAGCGTGATCGTAATCACGGCGGGCAGCCCTTCCGGGATCGCGCCCGCAGCAACCGCCACGACGGCAATAAGCGCGTCAGCCCAGTCGAACCCGCGCACCAGGACCGCAAAAGCCAAGAGGAAGAGCCCTGCACCAAGGATTGCAACGGTCAATTGCTGAGAGAAGCGGTTCATCTGGCGCAGCAATGGCGTGACCAGCGGGGGAACAGCGTGGAGCATGCCGCTGATTCTGCCGATTTCAGTACGGCTGCCCGTGGCTACAACAACGCCGATCGCTTGGCCTTTGGCCACCAGCGTTCCCGAAAATGCCATCGAAGATCTATCGCCGAGCGGCGCGTCTGCAGCGACCGGGTCTTCCCGTTTCTCGGCCGCCACGGATTCGCCGGTCAGGGCAGCCTCTTCGATCGCAAGGCCACGAGCGCGAAGCAGGCGCAGGTCGGCGGGCACGCGATCGCCCGGCTCCAGCGCAACGATATCGCCTGGAACGACGTTGGCGACGTCGATGGAAACGCGCATCCCGTCTCGCATGACCATGGCGTGAGGCGAGAGCAGTGCGCGCATCCCGCCCAGCGCCTGCTCGGCGCGCCCCTCCTGCACGAAGCCGACAATGGCGTTCACCAGGACGACAAGCAGGATCACGACCGCGTCGATCGCGTGATCGAGCAACAACGCGGTCAGGGCCGCGACGAACAAGAAGTAAATAAGTGGGTTGTGGAACTGTACGAGGAAACGGCGCAGCGGGTGAACCGGCGCTTCCTCCGGCAGACTGTTCGGTCCAGTTTCGGCGAGGCGGCGAGAGGCTTCATCCCCGCTCAGCCCGTCGGGCTGGGTGACAAAGGCGGCGAGCGTTTCGTCCGCGGTCGCACCATGCCAGGCGGATGACGCCGATGCCATCAGCACGCCGCCGCCGGACGGCCGACAACCAGCGTATCCTGTTTGATCCAGGTCAGCAGCGATGATGTCGTGCTGCCCAGCGTTGCATGGACAAAGCCGCTCACCCCGTGCGTGCCCAGAACCACCAGATCGGCGCCAGTGTCGTCGATCGCCTTTGCGATGACGCTGCCGGTTTCGCCTGCTTTCATATGAATATGCACGCGATCACGCACGGGCGCGGGTAGCGTTACGAGGAAGGCGTCCAACTGGGTTTGCGCTTCGCCTTGCACGAAAGCGCGCATTTCTGGCGAGTCCAGGCGGTTCGGAAACGGAATATGGTAGGAATGAACGAGATCGATCGCCGCCTCGGGAAAGAGCCGCGCCGCCGTCATCAGAGTCGTCCCGGAATGATCCGAAAGATCGACGGCGACCAGCATTCGCCGATAGTCGCCATGCGGTCTCTGCTTGACGATCAGCACCGGCGCGGGCGCATGGCGCAGAACATGGTCGACCGCCGTACCCAGGAAATAATCGCCCAGATGGTTGAAACGCGCCACGCCGGTGACGATGAGCGCGGCACCGATTTCAGCAGCCGTGCGGACGATTGTCTCCGGCGCCGATCCGACGGGCAGCATGACCTCCACATCCGCGTCCGGATCCGGAAGCGTGGCGCGAACGTCCGCGATGCCCACGCCGATCGTTGGGCGGGTGACGTGGACCACGTGCACGCGGTGGTGCCTACTTCGGCCCAGCGCGATTGCACGATCAACTGCGCGG
>NZ_DHXG01000030.1:0-2685 GCF_002413585.1 Paracoccus sp. UBA5162 | reverse complement strand
TTGCCCAGGACCGGCCGCGCGTCCTAGCGCGCGCTCAGTTGCCGCTCCACCTGGGTCCAGAGCGTGGAGAAGGCCTGGGCCGGGGGCGAATTGGGCGCGAAGGCGCCCAGCGGCTTGCGGCGGACCGTCATCTGTTCGACCGTGCTGGCCATGGGGATGGCGGGCCAGCCGGTCTGGCTTTCCAGCGCCGCGCGGTGCAGGCTGCGGCGGCGGTCGACCATCGAATAGACCGGCAGGATCGGCGCATGGGCGCCGCCGCGCTGCACCAGATAGCGCGCGACTTCCCCCATCGCCCGCTGCGACAGGGGCGAGGGGATGACCGGGATGACGATGATGTCGGCGGCGCGCAGCACCTGTTCGCTGGTTTCGGTGAGGCCGGGCGGGCAATCGAGGATGATGCGGTCATAATCGCGGCCCAGCGTTTCGATCAGCCTGGCGAGCCGTTTCTTCTTGTCCATCTCGCGGAAGAGATGATCGAGCCCGCGCAGCGAGGTGTCGGCGGCGATGAGGTCCAGCCCCGGCACGGTGGAGGGCTGGATCAGCTTGCGCACCTCCACATCCTTGCTGAAGATCGCCTGCGCCGCGTCGCGGCTGCTATGGTCGGTCGAGAGCAGCCAGCTGGACGCCGCCTGCGGATCGAGATCCCAGAGCAGGGTGCGGCGTTTCGAGATGCAGGCCGACGCCCAGGCGAGGTTGATCGCGAAGGTGGTTTTGCCCACGCCCCCCTTGAGACTGTAGACGGCGATGGTCGCCAGGGCCCGGTTCTGTGCGCTGTCCTTTGCCATGCGGGGGAAGCTACGGCTTCCTTGTGTCAAAGCAAAGGCGTAATCGCCAGGATCGTTACGCGGCCGGGCGGATAAGGACGGGGATCGTCTTATAGGCCGGCGTGCCGCTCTGCCGATCATGGCCGTCGAGAGGAAGCAGGCCGTTGGCTTCCGGATAATAAGCGGCGACGGAGCCGGGCGCGATGTCATGGTGGATCGCGGTCTGGCCGGCCAGGACGCGATCGGGCGCGGCCACGACATCGACCCGATCGCCATGGGCGATGCCGAGCCGCGCCATGTCGGCGGCGTTCATGAACAGGATATCGCGCCGACCGGTGATGCCGCGATAGCGATCGTTGAGGCCATAGATGGTGGTGTTATACTGGTCGTGGCTGCGAATGGTGGCGAGCATCAGCCGGTCTTCGAGGACATGCGCGCCGCCGTCCCCCGCCGTCAGGAAATGCGCCTTGCCATCGGGCGTCGGCCATTGGCGCTGCGCCGGGCCAACGGTCAGGCGGAAGCCGCCGGGCACGCGAACGCGATTGTTGAAGTCCCGAAAATCAGGGAACACCGCTTCGATCGCGTCGCGAATGCGATCATAGTCGGCGACCAGCCACTCCCAGTCGATGCCGCCGTCGCCCAGGGTCGCCCGGGCCATGGCCGCGACGATGGCCGGTTCGGACTTCAGCCCCTCGGCGGCGGGCTTCAGCCGCCCGCGCGAGGCATGGACCATCGACATGCTGTCTTCCACCGTCACCCATTGAGGGCCGCTTGCCTGCACGTCGAGTTCGGTCCGCCCGAGACAGGGGAGGACGATCGTTTCCCGCGCCGGAAGCAGGCAGGACCGGTTGAACTTGGTGAGGATATGGACGGCGAGATCGAGCTTGCGGAACGCCGGGAAGCAGAGCTGCGGGTCGGGCATGGCGACAGCCAGATTGCCGCCCAGCGCGATCAGCGCGCGAGCGTCGCCCGATGCCATCGCCGCCAGCGCCTCCACCGCGCTGTGGCCCGGCTTGCGCGGGCTGGCGATGCCGAACCGGGCGTCGAGCCGGGCGAGCATGTCTTCTTTGGGCAATTCGGTGATGCCCACGGTGCGATCGCCCTGGACATTGCTGTGCCCGCGTAGGGGGCAGATGCCGGCGCCCGGCCGGCCGAAATTGCCGCGCATCAGCAACAGATTGGCGATCTGCTGGACATTCTGCGTCCCGTGGCGGTGCTGGGTGATGCCCATGCCATAGCAGATGATGACGTTGCGCGCCGTCGCGTAGACCTGCGCCATGCTTTCCATCGCCGCGCGGCTGAGGCCGCTGCCCTGTTCCAGCGCTTCCCAGTCCTGCACGTCGATTTCAGCGCGCAGTGCTTCGATGCCGACCGTATGTTCGGCGATGAAGGCGCGGTCGAGCAAGCCGGGGCCGCCCGCCGCCAGATCCTGCGCATCGGAAGCAAGCAGCGCCTTCATGATCCCGCGCAGCATCGGCAGGTCGCCGCCGACCTTCACCTGGTGATAGGCCGAGGCCAGCCGCGTCGCTTTGGGCGTGAGCATTTCGGTCGGATGCTGGGGCGACTTGAAGCGTTCCAGGCCGCGTTCCCGCAACGGGTTGGCGACGATGATCGGCACGCCCCGCCGCGCCGCCGCCGCCAGGGTGGAGAGCATGCGCGGATGGTTGGTCCCGGGATTGTGCCCGATGCAGAAGATCGCGTCCGCCTGGTCGAAATCCTCCAGCGTCACCGACCCCTTGCCCAGACCGATGGACTTGGCGAGACCTACGCTGGTCGCTTCGTGGCACATGTTCGAACAATCGGGGAAATTGTTGGTGCCAAATGCGCGTGCGAATAGCTGATAAAGGAAGGCCGCTTCATTGGAGGCGCGGCCCGAGCAGTAGAATTCGGCCTGATCCGCATGATCGAGCGCGTTGAGGCC
>NZ_DHXG01000068.1:0-9365 GCF_002413585.1 Paracoccus sp. UBA5162 | reverse complement strand
TGCGCAGTGATCGTGGTCATCACCGGCTTTTCGTCCACCCGGATCGGGCCGTCTTCCTTGGCGCCCAGGGAATATTCGAACATGCCGGTCTTGCTGCCGCCCTCATCGCCATGGACCATCAGCATCAGCATGTCGCCCGATGCGACCTCTTCGGTCAGGATCGCGGCCACGTCGGAGGTTTCACCTTCACGAACCGGCGCGTAACCCACGACGGGGCCCGGCTTCATCTCGGAATCGGTGCGGTGGACGACCAGCCAGCCATTGGCGGGTGCCACGACCTTGGCTGCGCTGACAACGCCGTTGGATACAGACTGATCAGAGGCATCGATCATCGGTGACATGTCGGCAGTCTGGGCAAGGGCGGCGCCCCCGGCGAGCATTGCAATTGCGGCGGTGAGAGTAATGGTCTTCATCGTCGTCCTCCTGAGAATTGGACAGCCGTACGCGACTGCTTCACTCAGGAACGGATGGCGACGCGCAAAGTTGCGCAGATCACGGGATGGTCAGACGGATCAGGCCCGTTTTCGCACCAGAGAATTGACCAGGCCTCGCCGCCTGCCTGTTCAGTCCAGCCAAAAAGGCCACACCCTGCGGCAATGGTTGCCGACGGCCGCGCCGACCGAAAGTGAGCCGTCGCGCGGACCCTTTCCGAATTGCGACAGGCCCGCGCCATCGGCCTTTTTCGCCGGGTCCAATGTGAAGACGATGCCGAGCCCGGCCTCGCGCGGCCTGGGCGTGGCACGCCACAGGCGGGTCTTGCCCGAGAGGTTCAGCCGGCGTTCGGCGAAATCGCCCGCAGCGCACCAGTAATCGGTTTCTCGCGCCCAGCTTTCGAATTGGACGGCGATTTCAGTCGGGCCGATCCGGCGCGCATCCATGCCGTTCTGGGCGATGAAAGCCTGCGCCGGCAGCGGCAGGATCAGCAGGGAAAGAAAAGTGATCGCGCGCATCGGAACAACCCCCGTTCTTTCGAGAATAACCGGTTGGGCCGGGGCCGCAAGTCCCCGAGGCGCGCCGTTCGGCCGGCGATGGCTTTCCCTAGAACGCCACGCCGGACCAGAGGCCGATATTGGCGTAGGGCGTGAACTCGCCCGTCCGCACAAGGGCACGGGCCCGATGCGTCAGGGCCTTGAAATCGGCATGAGGCAACGTTTCGATCTGCCCGATGCTGCGCGCGCGAAAGGCCCGGTCCAGTTCGGGCGCAGCCTCGCTGGCGATGGCCGAACGCTCGACCACCAGTTCGCTCAGCACGGCATCCAGAACGGCAAACAGCCTGGGAACGCCGCCGGTCACGGCCAGGTCGATCACCCGCACGTCCGGCGGCACCGGCAGGCCCGCGTCGCCGATTACCAGAAGATCGCCATGGCCCATCGCGGCGACCAGCCCCGACAATTCGGCATTCAGCAACGCACCGCGTTTCATGTCTCGTCTCCCGGCAGGGTTTCGCGCAGATAGCGCATCATGTTGCCGCCCATCACCTTGGCGATCTGGTCGTCGGTCAGCCCCGCATCCATCAGAGCCTGCGTCAGCGCGACCAGATGCGCGGCGTCGAAAGGCGCATCGACCGAGCCATCGTAGTCCGAGCCCAGCGAAACCCGATCCTCGCCCACGAGCGCGATCGCGGCCCGGATCGAGGCAGCGATGTCTTCGGGCGTGCCACCGCAATTCACGTCCGACCAGAAGCCGATTCCGATCAGCCCGCCTTTCCGCCCGATCCGGGTGACAAGATCGTCGGGCAGGTTGCGGCTGCTGTCGCATTGGCTGCGGATGCCGGTGTGGGACAGGATCGGGCGGGTGCCGTCAATCGCCAGCACGTCGCGGACCAGTTGCGGCGCGGCGTGGGCCAGGTCGATGATCATGCCTCTGTCCATCATCGCCTGAACCACCTGCCGGCCGAAATCGGTCAGGCCGGCGTCGGCGCCGCCCTCGCCATGCAGGCTGCCGCCCAATTCGTTGTCAAAGAAATGCGTCAGTCCGATCAGCCGGAACCCGGCAGCGTAGAGAACGTCCAGATTGGCCAGTTCGCCCTCCAGCGGGTGGCCGCCCTCGCTGCCCAGGATCGCGCCCAGAACCTTTGTGCCATTCGCGCGCAGGGCCAGAAGCGCGTCCATATCGCCGCGCGTCCGGATCAGCCGCAGCCTGTCGGGCGCGCGCGCGGCCGCATCGCGCAGGGCCCTGGCCTGGACCAGCGCGCGTTCCTTCAGCGAGAACCAGGACCGGACCGGCCGCAACTGGCCGATGAACAGCGGCGTGATGTTGTCGGGGGCATCGGCGCTGTTCCGGTCATAGTTCTGGCCGCGCGGGCTTTTGGTGACGGTGGTGAAGACCTGCACCGCGACGTTGCCTTCCAGCAGGCGCGGCACATCGGTATGGCCGCGGTCCACGCGCGTCAGGATATCGCGGTCCCACAGCAGTGGATCGGCATGCCAGTCGCCGATGATCAGGCGGTCATGCAGCGCGCGGGCCTCGGCGCTGACGGGCCAGCCTTGATCGGGCATGGTCATCGGGTTCAGCGACCGTTCGACATAGGCGGGCGCGAAGGCAAGAAAGGCGGCCAGCCCGGCCACGATCAGAACCGCTGCTCCCAGAAGGATCCGTTTCAGCATCCGGTCTCCGTCATGTGTCCCTGCGCCAGCATAGCGCAGCGGGCGGGCAGAACCATGACAAAGCGCCCCGCGAAGGAGAGGAAAAAGGACAAGGGGCGCAACAGAGTGACGTGACACCGGTGGCGGCGCATTCGGCAGCAAGGTCGCCGGTCGCGGGGCGGCGGATCACGCCTCCAGTGCTTCCAATTCGTCGATGAAACCCTCGATCATCGACAGGCCCTTGTCCCAGAAGGCCGGATCGGATGCGTCCAGCCCGAAGGGCGCCAGCAATTCGCTGTGGTGCTTGGACCCGCCTGCCGCCAGCATGTCGAAATACTTCGCCTGAAAGTCCGGCAACCCGTCCTCGTAGGCCGCGTAAAGCGCGTTCACCAGCCCGTCGCCGAAGGCATAGGCATAGACGTAGAACGGCGAATGGACGAAATGGGGCACATAGGTCCAGAAGGTTTCATAGCCCGGCATGAAATCGAAGACCGGGCCAAGGCTTTCGGCCTGCACGCTCATCCACAGGGCGTTGATGTCGTCGGGGGTCAGTTCCCCCTCGGCGCGGGCCGCGTGCAGCTTGCATTCGAAATCGTAAAAGGCGATCTGTCGGACGACGGTGTTGATCATGTCCTCGACCTTGCCAGCCAGCAGGGTCTTTTTCTGTGCCGGATCGGTGGTCTTGGCCAGCAGCGCGCGGAAGGTCAGCATCTCGCCAAAGACCGATGCGGTTTCGGCAAGCGTCAGCGGCGTCGCGGCCAGCAATTCGCCCTGATCCGCCGCCAGCCGCTGATGGACCCCGTGGCCCAGTTCGTGGGCCAGCGTCATCACGTCGCGCGGTTTGCCGAGATAGTTCAGCAGGACATAGGGATGCGCGGTCGTCACCGTGGGATGGGCAAAGGCGCCAGGCGCCTTGCCGGGCGTGACGGCGGCATCGATCCAGCCCTTGTCGAAAAATGGCCGGGCCAGTTCGGCGAGTTTGGGCGAGAAACCGGCATAGGCGTCCAGCACGGTGGCGCGGGCCTCGGGCCAGGCGATGACGCGCGGCGCCTCGGTCGGCAGCGGCGCGTTGCGGTCCCAGACCTGCAACCTGTCCAGCCCCAGCCATTTTGCCTTCAGCGCGTAATAGCGGTGCGAAAGGCGCGGATAGGCGGCGGTGACGGCGTTGCGCAGTGCCTCGACCACCTCGGGCTCGACATGGTTGGACAGATGGCGGCCATATTGCGGCGTGGGCATCTTGCGCCACTTGTCCTCGATGGCCTTTTCCTTGGCCAGCGTGTTGTGGATGCGGGCAAACAGCTTGAGATTGTCGCCAAAGACGCGGGCCAGCGCATGGGCCGCGGCCTCGCGCCGGGCGCGGTCATGTTCGGTCAGCAGGTTCAGCGTGGCTTCCATCCCCAGCACCTCGCCATCGACATCGAATTCCAGCGCGGCCGTGGTTTCGTCGAACAGCCGGTTCCAGGCGGCGGCGCCGACAACGGAATTGTCGTGCAGGAACTGTTCCAGTTCGTCGGACAATTGGTGCGGACGCATGGCGCGCATCCGGTCGAAGACCGGCTTGTAGCGGGCGGGACCGTCGGGCGCGGTAAACACGGCCTCGTAGGTCTGGTCCGGGATGCGGTTGAATTCAAGGCTGAAGAAGACCAGCGGCGTGGTGATGTCGGTGACCTTCGCCTGCAGATCGCCCAGCATCTTGGCGCGGCCGGCATCGGTGGTGTTCTGGTAATAGCGCAGGCCCGCATAGGACATCAGCCGTCCGGCGATAATGTCGATCACCTGATAGGCCTCGATGCAGTCCAGCATGGCGGGCGCATCCAGTTCGGCCAGCTTGCCCTGCCAGGAGGCGGCGAAATCATTGACCAGATCCGCAAGCCGGGCCAGATCCGCCGTCAGTTCCGGCGCGTCGGGACCGGGATAGAGATCGCTCAGATCCCAGACGGGCAGATCGCCGAAACGGGTATCGGCGGCAGGTTCGGTAGAATCGAAGACCGGCAAGGTGGCCATGAGCATGTCCTTTCGCTTTGGCCTCAGATGTAACCTGCATGGCCCTGTGTGCAAGGCTTGCGCGACGCTGCGGCCGGGCGGGGCGGCGCAGCCGCCCGCGAAAGCCGGTCCCCTCGATGGGGCCGGCTTTCGCAGCCCCTTGCGCCGGCCTAGACCGCCTCGAAGGCAGGTGCGTGACGGATCCTGGCACCGGCAGGCAGATCGCCGGCGACCTGCAGGAAGGGTCCGGCATGGGGCGAATCCAGATCCGCCGGACGAAAGCCCAAGCGGGCATAGTAATCGGGTGCGCCCAGCACCACGACCGGACGCGATCCGGCCCCGGCCAGTGCCGCGCGGACCAGCGCCTGCCCGATGCCGCGCCGCTGCATGGCGGGCGCGACGGCAACGGGGGCCAGCGCAAAGGCCGCTTCATCCCCGGTCATGGGCGACAGCCCGACATGGCCGAGGATCATTCCGTCCGCCTCGGCGACCAGCGACATCGAAAGATCACCGGCCGCGCGCAGCGCCTCGACCAGCCGCGCCTCAACCTCGCCCGCGAAGGCATCGCGCAGCAGGCGCGAGATCGCGTCCGCATCCGGCCGCCTCTCGGGCCGGATCGCAGGCATCGCCTCGCGCCTGTGGAAGTCGCGTGCAATATCCCTGCTGTCGCGGCCCCAGGCGCTGGCCTTCGTGCGCTGCTGATGGGCTGCAAAGGCCTCGCCATCGGTGAACAATTCCGACAGATGCCAGACCAGCGGATCCTCGTCCTGCCGCAGATCGAAACGCAGGCATCCCGGTTCGGCCCGGCTCTGATCGACATGATCCGGCAGCAGCGTCAGCGCGGTCATCAACTGCGCCGGATCGGCACAGATCAACCTTCCGGTCAGCGCGATCATCGGCCGATCCAGCGCGATCGTCGGGCCCTCGGCCTCGCAGCCGGTTTCGTGGCGGGGATGGTGATGGCCGCAGGCGCAGCTCATGTCTTCAGCCTTTCGATCAGAGCCATCGCGGCGGCCGGGTTGCGCAGCTTCTGACCCGAGATGACGTAGAGAAACAGGTCGCGCTGCTTGCCCGCCTTGCGTGCGGCCTTGGCCCATTTGTCGAGATCGGCCCCCGAATAGCCCTGTTCCAGATCCGTCGTGCCCATCAGGCGCCAATAGGCGAAATCGGCGGTATCGGCCTCGATTTCCGGAAAGTCCGCATCGGCGCCGCGAATGATGGCGACATTGTGCTGCCTGCACAGATCGGCGGCCTCGTCGGCGGCGAAACTGTCATGGCGCGGTTCCACCGCATGCCGCAGGGCGACGCCCTCATGGCTGTCGGGCAGCAGCTTCAGGAAGGCACCGAAATCGTCCGGCTCGAATTTCTTCGTCTCCGCGAATTGCCAGTTGATCGGACCCAGCTTGGCGCCCAGTTTCGTGATGCCGGAATCGAGAAACCTTGCCACGCTGTCGCCGCTTTCGGCCAGCACCTTCCGGTTGGTGGCAAAGCGCGGCCCCTTGATCGCGAAGACGAAATCATCGGGCGTCTCGTCATGCCATTTCTGGAACGTCGCGGGCTTCTGGCTGCCGTAATAGGTCGCGTTCACCTCGATCGAGGTCAGTTGCCTGCTGGCATATTCCAGTTCGCGCCGCTGGGGCAGGTCGTCGGGATAGAAGACCCCGCGCCATTCCGCGAAATTCCAGCCGCCGATTCCGATGCGGATCATCTGTGCCTCCGGATTGTCAGACGCTTCTATCCCGCGCGGCGCGGTTCGCCGTCAAGTCAGACCACCGTGCCATCCGACATGCGCCGCAAGAAGGCGGCGGCATCGGCGCGGATCGCCCTGCGCTTGTCCGCATCCATGCGGTCCCAGTTGCCATAGATCCGCGACATGCGGGGATTGGTCTCGAACCGGTCGCGGTGGCGGATCAGGAAATCCCAGTAAAGCAGGTTGAACGGGCAGGCCGTCTCGCCCGTCCTGACGCTGACCGAATAGGCGCAACTGCCGCAATAATCCGACATCTTGTTGATGTAGTTGCCCGAACTGACATAGGGCTTGCTGCCGACGATTCCGCCATCGGCGAACTGGCTCATCCCGATCGTGTTCGGCGCCTCGACCCATTCATAGGCATCGATATAGACGGACAGATACCATTCATGCACCCGGGCCGGGTCGATCCCGGCCAGCAGCGCGAAATTGCCGGTGATCATCAGGCGCTGGATATGGTGGGCATAGGCCAGCCGTCGCGTCTGTCCGATCGCGGCCTTCATGCAGGCCATGCGCGTCTCGCCGCCCCAATACATCCAGGGCAGCTTGCGACGGTGGTCCAGCGCGTTGCGCCCGGTGTAATCCGGCCCTTCGAGGAAATAGATGCCGCGCATGTATTCCCGCCAGCCGAGGATCTGGCGGATGAACCCTTCGGCGGAATTGAGCCGCACCTTGCCATCGGCATGGGCGGTCGCGGCGGCCGCGCAGACCTCGTGCGGCGACAGCAGCCCGGCATTGAGATAGGGCGACAGGATCGAATGGTTCAGATGCGGGTCCTCCAGCAGCATCGCATCCTGATAGGGACCGAATTCGTCCAGCGCATGATCGATGAAATGACGCAGCGCCTTCAGTGCGCCGGGCCGGTCGGTGGCATAGCGGAACGGCCTCAGGTCACCGAAATTGTCGGGAAAGCGCGCCGCGACCAGATCCAGAACCCCGGCCGTCACCGCGTCGGGTTCGAATTCGGGCGGTTTCTGTCGCAGCAGGTCGGGCCGGGCAGGCTTGCGGTTGTCGTGGTCGAAATTCCAGCGACCGCCGGCAGGCCGGTCGCCATCCATCAGCAGGCCGGTCTTGCGGCGCATGTCGCGATAGAACCATTCCATCCGCAGTTCCTTGCGCCCCTCGGCCCAATTCTCGAATTCGGCATGGCTGGCGAAGAAACGGTCATCGGGGCGCTGATGCACCTTGATCGGCAGATAGGTCAGGATATTGATCAGCCGCCATTCGCCCGGTTCGGTCGCGATCACCTCGGTCGCGTCGAATTCCGATGCGCGGCGTATCAACTCGCCGCCGATCTTCTGGCTGTTCTCGGGATCGTCCAGCCGCGTATAGGCGACGGTCAGGCCCTTGCCCCGCAGGTGGTTCGCGAACTTGCGCATCGCGGCAAAGACGAAGGCGATCTTCTTTGGGTGGTGGCGGACATAGCTGGCCTCGTCCATGACCTCGGCCATGACCACGACATCGCCCTCCCGCGCCTCGCGCAGCGCGGACAGATTGTCTGACAACTGGTCCCCCAGAACAAGGATCAGACGCGGCATGGTCCCTCGATTGAGCGAAGCCCGATCAGGCCGTCATTCCCATTCTATGGTGCCCGGCGGCTTCGAGGTGATGTCATAGGTCACACGGTTGATGCCCTTGACCTCGTTGATGATCCGCGTCGCGGTCTCGCCCAGGAAATCGTGCGGAAAGGGATAGTAGTCCGCGGTCATCCCATCGACGCTGGTCACCGCGCGCAGCGCGCAGGCAAAGTCATAGGTGCGCCCGTCACCCATCACGCCCACCGTGCGGACCGGCAAGATCGCCACGAAGGCCTGCCAGATTTCGTCATACAACCCGTGCCGGCGGATCTGGTCGATGAAGACCGCATCGGCGCGGCGCAGAATCTCCAGCTTTTCGCGGGTGATCTGGCCGGGGCAGCGGATCGCCAGGCCGGGGCCCGGAAAGGGGTGGCGGCCGATGAAGCTGTCGGGCAGGCCAAGCTCGCGGCCCAGGGCGCGGACCTCGTCCTTGAACAATTCGCGCAGCGGCTCGACCAGCTTCAGGCCCATCTTCTCGGGCAGGCCACCGACATTGTGGTGCGACTTGATGGTCACCGAAGGCCCGCCGCTGAAACTGACGCTTTCGATGACATCGGGATAAAGCGTTCCCTGGGCCAGAAATTCGGCGCCCTCGATCTTGCCCGCCTCGCGCTGGAAGACGTCGATGAACAGCTTGCCGATGGTCTTGCGCTTGACCTCGGGGTCGGAAACACCCTCCAGCGCGCCCAGGAACAGGTCCGCCTCGTCGGCGTGGATCAGCGGAATGTTGTAATGGTCGCGGAACATCGTCACGACCTCGTCGGCTTCGTTCAGACGCAACAGGCCGTGATCCACGAAGACGCAGGTCAACTGGTCGCCGATCGCCTCGTGGATCAGCACCGCCGCGACGCTGCTGTCGACGCCGCCGGAAAGGCCGCAGACAACCCGCTTGTCGCCGACCTGATCGCGGATCCTGCGGATCGCCTCGTCCTTGTAGCTGGCCATCGTCCAGTCGCCGGCAAAGCCCGACAGCCGAACGAAGTTTTCCAGCATGATCCGGCCATGCGGGGTGTGATGCACCTCGGGGTGGAACTGCACGGCATAGAAATGGCGGGCCTCGTCGGCGATCATCGCCAGCGGCGCGTGGGGCGATGTCCCGATGACCTCGAAGCCCGGCGCCAGTTCGGTGACACGGTCGCCATGGCTCATCCAGACTTCTTCGCGACCGGTGCCGAACAGATCCGCGAAGATGCCGTCCTGCTTGTGGCCCGGCGCCGGGGCGATGAAGGCGCGGCCATATTCGGCGTGATGACCCGCTTCGACCTTGCCGCCAAGCTGGTCCATCATCACCTGCTGGCCATAGCAGATGCCGAAGACCGGAACGCCCAGATCGAACACCGCCTGCGGGGCGCGGGGACTGCCATCCTCGGTCACGCTGGCCGGGCCGCCCGACAGGATGATCGCCTGCGGCGGGTCGGCGCGCAGTCCGTCATCGGTCAGGGAATTGAAGGGCCGGATCTCGCAATAGAC
>NZ_DHXG01000028.1:0-10321 GCF_002413585.1 Paracoccus sp. UBA5162 | reverse complement strand
ATCACGCATTGGCTGCCGAACCGGTCGGCGGCCCGCGCGATCACGTCGGGATCGGCGACGGCGGCGGAGTTGAAGCTGACCTTGTCCGCGCCCGCCAGCAACAGGGCGCGCACGTCCTCGGCTGTGCGCACACCGCCGCCCACCGTCAGCGGCACGAAACATTGTTCGGCCGTGCGCGTGACAAGATCGAACATGGTGCCGCGGTTCTCGTGAGTGGCGTGGATGTCCAGAAAGCAGATCTCGTCCGCGCCCGCCGCGTCATAGGCGCGCGCCGCCGCGACCGGATCGCCCGCATCGATCAGATCGACGAAGTTGACGCCCTTGACCACGCGGCCATCGGCCACGTCGAGGCAGGGAATGATGCGGGTCTTCAGCATGGCCGATCCTCGTTCGTGGCGCCCCTGATAGGCGGAAACGGCGGCGCGGGCCAGAGGCGTTCGATTGCCGCCGACCGGAGGCGGTGCTAGTCTTCACCAAAATTCCGGAGGCTCCGATGGACGACCAAAGCCCGACCGAACCGCGCCTGACCTCGCTGTCCCATGGCGGCGGCTGCGGGTGCAAGATCGCGCCCGGCGTGCTGACCGGCCTGTTGCGCGGAACCGCGATGCTGCCGGTCCCGGACGAGCTGCTGGTGGGCATCGAGACATCCGACGATGCCGCGGTCTATCGGCTGAACGATCAGCAGGCACTGGTGGCCACGACCGATTTCTTCATGCCGATCGTGGACGATCCACTGGATTTCGGCCGCATCGCCGCGACCAACGCGATCAGCGATGTCTATGCCATGGGCGCCACCCCGATCATGGCCCTGTCGCTGGTGGGAATGCCGATCGACAGGCTGTCGCCCGAAACCATCGCCCGCATCCTCGAAGGCGGCGCGATGGCCTGCCGCGATGCGGGCATTCCCATCGGCGGCGGCCACAGCATTGATTCGGTCGAGGCGATCTATGGCCTGGTGGCGCTTGGCCTGGTCCATCCCGATCATGTCAGGCGCAACACGGGCGCGAAACCGGGCGATGTGGTGATCCTGGGCAAGCCGCTGGGGGTTGGCGTCTTCTCGGCGGCGCTGAAGAAAGAGGCCCTGTCGCCAAAGGATTACGCAATGATGATCGAAACCGTCACGCGGCTGAACACGCCCGGTCCCGATCTGGCGCGATTGCCGGGCGTTCATGCGATGACCGATGTGACGGGGTTCGGGCTGGCCGGTCACGCGCTGGAAATGGCGCGCGGATCGGGTTGCACGCTGCGGCTGGACTGGGCGGCGGTGCCGCTGCTGGCGGGCGCGCGCGATCTTGCCGCCGGCGGCTTCGTGACCGGCGCTTCGGGGCGCAACTGGGCCGGCTATGGTGGCGAGGTCGCGCTGCCCGACGGTTTCGCACCCGAGGATCGCGCGCTGATATCCGATCCGCAGACCAGCGGCGGCCTGCTGGTCGCCTGCGCCGAGGCCGAGGCGGACCGGGTTCTGGCCATCTTCCGCGATCACGGCTTTGCCGAAGCGGCCGTGATCGGACGCGCCGAGGACGGGGCCGGGCGGCTGGTGCTGGGCCAGGACGGTCTCAGGCCGTTTTCGGGCGCATCAACAGCCAGATCAGCGCCCCGCCGGCCAGGGCCAGCAGCGGCAGCATGGCCAGATTGACCGCATACCAGCCGCCCTCGTTCGAGCCTCCGGTGCAGTTCATCAGTCCGCCCGAGGACAGCGACGCCAGAAAGACGCCGCCGAAGACGAACAGGTCGTTGATGCCCTGCACCCGGCCGCGTTCCTCGGGGCGATGTGCGCGCGCCAGCATCGTGGTCGCGCCGATGAAGCCGAAATTCCAGCCAAGTCCCAGCAGGATCAGCGCGCCGAAGAAATTCGAAAGCGTGATCCCGCTCAGCGCGACCGCCCCCGCGCCGGCCAGGATCGCAAGCCCGGTGCCGACGATGCGCGCGGCGCCGAAACGGTTGATCAGGTAGCCGGTGAAGAAGCTGGGCGCAAACATCGCCAGCACATGCGCGCTGACGATATTGGCGGCGTGTTCGGGCCGGTAGCCGCCGCCCACCACCGCCAGCGGCGTCGAAGTCATGACCAGGTTCATCAGCGAATAGGTCACCATCGCGCAGATCATGGCGACGACGATACGCGGCTCGCGCAGGATCTGGCCCAGCGGGCGGTCCCGATCCTGGCCGGGCCGGGCGCGCGGCGGGCGGGGAATATCGAGAAAGGCGAAGAGAATCGGGCCGATCAGGTTCAGTCCGATCACCGCCAGATAGGTGCCCAGAAACGGAATCGCGGTCAGATCGCCGGTGGCACGGACCAGACCCGGCCCGATGATGGCCGAGGCAAGGCCACCCGCCATCACCCACGAGATCGCGCGCGGTGCGAAATGGTCGCTGGCGGTATCGGTCGCGGCGAAGCGGAAAAATCCCTGCGCCGAAAAGTAGACCCCGCTCAGCAGTCCGCCCGTCAGGAACAGCAGGAACGAGCCCAGCCAGATTCCGGCCGCCGACACCGCCGCGCCGGAGCCGCCCGCGGCAACCGCCAGCAGAAAGCCCGCGCGCCGTCCCCGCATCTGCATGAACCGGGCCAGCGGCCGCGCACTGATCGCCGAGCCCAGCACGATCAGCGAGATGGGCAGGGTTGCAAGGCAGGGACTGGGCGACAGTTTTTGCCCGACCAGACCGCCGACGATGAATTGCACCGGCATCTGGGCGCCAAGTATCGCTTGCGCGGCCACCAGGACCGCGACATTCCGCCTTGCCCTGTCCATGGCCGCGATCAGCCTTGGCGCAGGGCGGCGGCGGTCCTTGCGCGGGCCTCGATCGCATCCCAGTCTTCGGATGCGACATCGGCATCGGTGACGATCCAGCTGCCGCCCACACAGACCACATTGGGCAGAGCCAGGTAGTCGCGGGCGTTCTGCGGCGAGACGCCGCCGGTGGGGCAGAAACTGATCCGCGGCAGCGGGCCGGCCAGCGATTTCAGCGCCGGCGCACCGCCCGAGGTTTCGGCCGGGAAGAATTTCAGCATGTCATATCCCGCATCCGCCGCCCGCATCACCTCCGAGGCGGTGACGGCGCCGGGCAGAAGCGGCAGGTCCAGATCCGCGCAGGCCGCGATCAGCGGGTCGGTCAGCCCGGGCGAGACCGCGAATGTCGCGCCGGCGTCCTTGGCGCGCTTGGCGTCGTCCGGGCTCAGCACGGTGCCGGCGCCGACATGGCCGCCCTCGACCCCTGACATGGCGCGGATCGCGTCGAGCGCCGCGTCAGAACGCAGGGTGACTTCCAGCACCGGCAGGCCGCCCGAGACAAGGGCGCGGGCCAGAGCTTCGGCCTTCGCCGCCTGCTGGATGACGATCACCGGGATGACCGGCGCGATGTCGCACAGCGCGCGGCTTTTCCGGGATTGGGTTTGGGGGGTCATGCGTCACCTCGCTGGCAGGATCGCTCCGAACCTGACGCCTGCGGCGGCCGGATGCAAGCGGCTTGGCGCCGGTCGGCTACAGCGTCGCGGGCGACACCGCCGCCGTCAGCACCGCGACGTAATGCACCGCCGCCGCCGTCACCACGAAAGCGTGCCAGATCGCGTTCTGGAACCGCAGCTTTTGCCACAGGTGGAAGATCACGCCCGCCGTATAGAGCAGTCCGCCAATGACGATCAGAACCATCGAGGTCGCGGGCAGATGCATGGCGATGGGCCGGATCGCCAGGATGCCGCTCCATCCCATCGCGAGATAGAGGATCACCGCCAGCCTGTCATAGCGCCCCGGAAAAAGACATTTCACCGCGACGCCGATCCCGGCCATGAACCAGATCGCGACCAGCAGCGTCAGGATCATCGGGTCGCTGGAGGCGCCGGGTTCCAGAAACGGCGTGTAGGTTGCCGCGATCAGGATGAAGATGGCCGAATGATCCAGCCGCCGCATGATCCATTTGAAACGCGATGGCGGCAACATGTTGTAGATGAAAGAGATTGCCAGCGCCCCGATCAGCCCCAGCCCGTAGATCCAGGCGGCCAGCATCGCCGCCTGCGTGCCCCAGACCGTTGTCTGGAAGATCAGCACGGTCACACCGATCAGGGCGGCCACGACGCCGACCCCATGGACGATCGCGTCGGCAAGGGTTTCCAGGAAATCGTAGTCTCGGCCGAAGCGGAATTGCATTGTCATCCCCGGAAGATGGGGCAGGCGGGAAGCCAAGGCAATTCACCCTTTTGGTCAACCCTGCGTGAAAGCGTCGCGGCCGCGCGTCGATGTCGCATCATGGCAAGGGAAAGGCGCAAACGGGCAGCACGGCCTTCGGCGCGCAGCCTATCACGGGACGCAGTCATGTTTGCAGGAAGGGGATCGCCATGACCGAGGATGCCGTCGCCGAACGCCGTGGCCGCCGCAGCGGAGGCGGGGCCGCGCGCCGGGCCGAACGCACGGCGACGCGCTTCGAATATGCGCGCTTCATCAGCCGCAACATCCCGAACCTGGAGATTCTGAACGACGAGGCGCTGGAAATCATCGAGGCCAATGCCGAGACGGTGCTTGCGGAAATCGGCGTGAACTTCGTCGACAATCCCGACGCGCTGGCGCGGTGGAAGGAGGCGGGGGCCGACATCGACGGCGAACGGGTGCGGCTGCCCAGGGGGCTGGCGCGACAGCTTTGCGCCACCGCGCCGGCCAGCTTTACCCAGCACGCCCGAAATCCCGAACGCAATGTCGAGATCGGCGGACGCAATCTGGTTCTGGCACCGGTCTACGGCCCGCCTTTCGTGCGCGATCAGGCCGGCGGCCGGCGCTACGCCACGATCGAGGATTTCCGCAATTTCGTGAAGCTGGGCCAGATGTCGAAATGGGTCCATCACAGCGGCGGCACCGTCTGCGAACCGACAGACGTGGCGGTGAACAAGCGCCATCTGGACATGCTGCACGCCCACATGACCCTGTCGGACAAGCCCTACATGGGTTCGGTGACCCTGCCGGAACGCGCGGCCGATTCGGTCGAGATGTCGAAGATCCTGTTCGGGTCGGATTTCGTCGACCGCAACACGGTGATGACCAGCCTGATCAACATCAACAGCCCGCTGACCTTCGATTCGGTGATGATGGGCGCGCTGGAGGTCTATGCGAGGGCCAATCAGGCCGCGATCATCAGTCCCTTCATCGTCGGCGGCGCGATGGCGCCCGTCACCGTCGCGGGCACGCTGACGCAGGTTCTGGCCGAGGTGATGGCGGGCGTGGCCTACAGCCAGCTGATCCGTCCCGGCGCGCCGGTGATCTTCGGCGCCTTCGTCACCTCGATCGACATGAACAGCGGTGCGCCCACCTTCGGCACGCCCGAGGCCGCCCAGATCACGCTGGGGGCGGGGCAACTGGCCCGGCGGATGGGGTTGCCCTATCGCAGCGCGGGCTCGTTCTGCGGATCGAAGCTGCCGGATGCACAGGCGGCCTACGAGACCGCGAACACGCTGAATATCGGGCTGCTGGCGGGGGTGAACTTCATGCTGCATTCCTGCGGCTGGCTGGAAGGCGGGCTTGTCAGCAGCTACGAGAAATACGTGATGGACGCCGATCAGCTGGGCCTGCTGCACCGGATCGCGGCGGGCGTGGACATGTCCGAGAACGGGCAGGCCATGGACGCGATCCGCGAAGTGGGGCCGGGCGGGCATTATCTGGGCTGTGACCATACGCAGGCCAATTACAAGGAAGCCTTCTGGCGCACCGGCATCCTGGACTACAAGCCCTTCGAAACCTGGGAGGAGGAAGGCGCGCGCGACACGGCGACGCTGGCCGCGCTGAAGGTCGCCAGGATGCTGGGCGAGTATCAGGCCCCCGATCTGGATCCGGGCATCGCCGAGGCGCTGTCGGAATATGTCGCGGGCCGGAAAGCCGCCGTGCCCGACAGCTTCATGTGAGCGGACAGGCCCGTTACCCCTTGCAAAGCGTGCGCACAGCGTCTATCTGCGCGCTCACTTCACAGGCAGTGGGCGGGCCTTGCGGACAGACATCCCCGTGGGTCCACCGGTTGAGGCAAAAGCCTTCAGAACCCCTGCCAAGGCGCAAACCGGAAAGGACATTGGAATGGCGCTTCCCGAATTTTCCCTGCGTCAGCTTCTTGAAGCTGGCGTCCATTACGGCCACCAGACGCAACGCTGGAATCCGCGCATGGCGGAATTCATCTATGGCGACCGCAACGGCATCCACATCGTCGATCTGACCCAGACCGTCCAGATGCTGGACGCCGCGCTGCAGGTCGTGCGCGACACCGTCGCCAAGGGCGGCCGCGTGCTGTTCGTCGGCACCAAGCGCCAGGCGCAGAAGCCGATCGCGGATGCGGCCGAACGCTCGGCCCAGTTCTACATGAACCACCGCTGGCTGGGCGGCACGCTGACCAACTGGAAGACCGTCAGCCAGTCGATCAACCGCCTCAAGGCCATCGACGAGACGATGGCCGGCGGCGCCGAAGGCATGACCAAGAAAGAGCGCCTGGGGCTGGAACGCGAACAGGCCAAGCTGCAGGCCAGCCTTGGCGGCATCCGCGACATGGGCGGCCTGCCGGATCTGCTGTTCGTCATCGACGTGAACAAGGAAGACCTGGCGATCCTCGAAGCGAAGAAGCTGGGGATCCCGGTCGTCGCCGTGGTCGATACCAATTGCTCGCCCGACGGCGTGGATTATATCATTCCGGGCAACGACGATGCGGCCCGCGCCATCGCGCTGTATTGCGATCTGGCCAGCCGTGCGGCGCTGGACGGCATGACCGCGCAGATGGGTGCCGCCGGTGTCGATCTGGGCGCCCTGTCCGAAACGCCCGACGAGGCGCTGAACGAGGGCGAGGCCGAGGCGAAAGCCGACGAGCAGGCGACGGCCGACGCCTGATCGATCCGGCCCGTCCGGACCCCGGATGCATTTACGGAAACGTCGTCAGGCGGGGATATGCCCCGCCTGACGTGTTGATCAAAGGAGACGGATCATGGCTATCACCGCCGCGATGGTGAAGGAACTGCGCGAGACCACCGGCGCAGGGATGATGGACGCCAAGAAGGCGCTGACCGAGACCGATGGCGACATGCAGGCCGCGCAGGACTGGCTGCGGACCAAGGGCCTGGCCAAGGCCGCGAAGAAATCCGGTCGCGTCGCGGCCGAGGGTCTGGTCGCCGTGGCCGTCAGGAACGGCAAGGGCGTCGCTGTAGAGGTGAATTCCGAGACCGACTTCGTCGGCAAGAACGAGGAATTCCAGCGCATGGTCCGCAAGATCGCCGAGGCCGGTCTGGACGTGCAGAATACCGAGGAACTGAACGCCGCCAGGATCGACGGCAAACCCGTCTCGGAGGTTCTGACCGACGCCATCGCCAAGATCGGCGAGAACATGACCCTGCGCCGCATGGTCAAGGTCGAAGCGCCGCTGGTCGTCTCTTACGTCCATAACGCCGCAGCCGAGGGGATGGGCAAGATCGGCGTTCTGGTCGGTCTGGACGGGGGCGACGAGGAAATCGGCCGCCAGATCGCGATGCATGTCGCCGCGACCTCACCCGCCTCGCTGAGCCAGGACGATCTGGATCCGGCCCTGGTGGAACGCGAGAAGTCCGTCCTGACCGAACAGGCCCGCGAATCGGGCAAGCCGGAAGCGGTGATCGAAAAGATGATCGTCGGCCGGATGGCCAAGTTCTTCGAGGAAGTGACGCTGCTGGGTCAGAAATTCGTCATCAATCCCGATGTCACGGTCGAACAGGCGGCCAGGGACGCCGGTGCCAGGATCGTGGGCTTTGCCCGCGTCGCGGTCGGCGAAGGCATCGAGAAGAAGGAAGAGGATTTCGCGGCCGAGGTCGCCAAGACCCTGGGCGGCGCCTGATCCGTTCCCTGCCGTTTTCTGCGAAGACGCCGGTCAGCGATGGCCGGCGTCTTTCGTCGTTTTGCGACATCGGCCGGGAACGCGCGACATCCGCCGACGACGACAAGACCGCCATCGGCAGATGCCCCCCGTTTCTGACGGGATGCGCGGCCCGGGCAACACTCGGACCCTTGCGCAGGTTCCTGACACATTCTGTGTCACCACTCACGGAACGTCACGATTCAAGGCCGATTTGCCGCAAAGAGAAAGTCAGGCAAACCCTACCCCTATTGGCCTATCCTCACGTGAAGGGGTTCAGGTCTTGGCCGTGCGGGAAAATCTGGTGGGCCAGATGGGCGCGGAGGATGGCGTGGGCGGTCGTATCGGCCCCGATCGCCTGCCGCGCCAGACGCAGATGTTTTTCGACCGTGGCGGCCGCTACGCCCAGGATCGTGCCGATCTCGGCCACCGTCTTTCCGGCCGAACTCCATTCCAGAACCTCGCGCTGACGCTGCGTCAGGCGGGTTTCGACCAGCCGCCGGCCCAGCGTCGCCAGCCGAAGATGCAGGACCGAGGTCAGAATCCCGATCTCGCCGCGCGCGGATTGCCAGGCCGTTTCGGCGCGCTCGTGGCTGATCCCGCCGCCAGGGCACAGCAATACCGCGCCATGACTGCGCGGCACCCTGTTCCTGAGGCTGATGACTCGACCCGCCTCGACGCCGTGATCCATCGCCAGACGGATCGCAGGGTGGATTTCCGCGGCCCCGTCTTCATGCCCCAGGCACGCATCCCGCAACGAGGCATTGCCGGAATTCTGCAGCGCCCAGACCGCCCAGGGCGCGGTGGCCAGCAGCCCCCCGGCGCCTAGCCGTGCGACAAAGCCGTCGGGGAAATTGCCGAACAGGATCGGCTCTTCGCGCAGCACGGCGGCGGGAAGCGACAGCAGGAAGCGCGCGATATAGAGACCGTGTTGAAAACCGTGTTCGCGCAAAGCCGAAAGATAGGCATCGCTTGCCTCGGGCACCGATCGGGCATTGGCGACACGATCAAGATAATTGATCGACATAAATCACTAAACCGAAATAAATTCTTCATTTCGGCGATAGAAATGCAGAATCACGGTGATGCCAAGAAGAATTCGCCCGCCCGACCGCCCTCTTGCCGGTCCGACAAGGGCCGTTCCGCGACCTCTGCTGCCGGCTGGACCTTTGCCGCGCGGATATGCAAAGAGGCGGTGACGGGTAAAACGGCAGGCCGGGGACATGGCGTTCATCATTGCGATCGACGGGCCGGCGGCCTCGGGGAAGGGGACGATCGGGCGGGCGCTGGCCGCCGATCTGGGCTTTCATCATCTTGATACCGGGCTGCTCTACCGGGCGACCGGGGTGAAGGGCGGCGATCCGGTCGCAGCGGCCCGCGGGCTGGTCGCAGCGGATCTGGCACGCGACGATCTGCGCAGCGCCGAGGCCGGTCAGGCCGCCAGCCGCGTCGCGGCGATCCCCGAGGTCCGCGCGGCCCTGATCGATTTCCAGCGCCGCTTCGCGATGCGCGAACCCGGCGCGGTGCTGGACGGGCGCGATATCGGCACGGTGATCTGCCCGCAGGCGGATCTGAAATTGTATGTCGTCGCCTCGGACCAGGTGCGGGCCATGCGCCGGGCGTCCGAACTGGGCGCCGACCCGGCCGAGATGCTGGCCCAGTTGCAGGAACGCGACCGCCGTGACAGCCAGCGCGCCAGCGCACCGCTGCGGCCGGCCGATGACGCGGTAGTGCTGGACACGACCGATCTGACCATCGAACAGGCGGTCGCCGCGGCTCTGTCAGCCGTCGGCCGGCGTCGCGCCACCTAGCCCCGCTTGCGCGCCGCGCCGCGATGCGCAAGGATCCCCGGGCATCACGAGGAGGGTCCGATGAACATCGCCGCGCGCAATCCCGATTCCGTCATCGACGGTGTGTTCATAGACAACGAATGGCGCCCCTCGGCCAGCGGCGAGACGCTGCCGGTGATCGACCCCGCCACCGGCGAGGCATTCAGCCGCATCGCCTCGGGCAATGCGGCCGATATCGACACCGCCGTCGCCGCCGCGCGACGTGCGCGCAATGGCGCATGGGGCGCGTTGAGCGCGACCGAGCGCGGCCGCATCCTGTCGCGCGCCGCCGCCCTGGTTGCCGGGGCGGCCGGGGATCTGGCGGCGCTGGAGGCGCGCGATACCGGCAAACCCATCTCGCAGGCGCGCGCCGATATCGCGGCGACGGCACGTTATCTGGAATTTTACGGCGGCGCGGCGGACAAGTTGCATGGCGACACGATTCCCTTCCTGCCCGGCCATTTCGTGACCACCGAATACGTGCCCTTCGGCGTGACCGGACATATCATCCCATGGAATTATCCGGCGCAGATGTTCGGCCGCACCATCGCCGCTGCGCTGGCGATGGGCAATGCCTGCGTGCTGAAACCGGCCGAGGATGCCTGCCTGACGCCGCTGCGCCTGGCCCAGATCCTGTGCGATGCGGGGCTGCCCGCCGG
>NZ_DHXG01000048.1:10007-14569 GCF_002413585.1 Paracoccus sp. UBA5162 | reverse complement strand
CCCGCCCCCGCGCGGCTTCGGCGCCCAGCGGAACGTGTAGAAGGTCTCGATTTCGGGGGCTTCGGGCGCGGCCTGATCAGGCGCCGTCTCGACGGCCCCCCCTTGCGCGCCGGCTTCGGCAATGCGGCGTTTTTCGGCCTGCTCGGACTCCCATTTCGCGCGGGTCTCGGCGGCGAGGACGCTTTCCTCCTCGGTCAGCGGTGCGGCCGAGGCCGGTTCTTCGGGCGTCGCCACCACCGCAGGCTCGGGGGATTTCACCTTCTCGCGTTCGCCTTTTTCTGCGGCATAGCCCAGGCCCTGCATCAGCCCCGCGAATTGCTCCAGCGTCATCCCGGTGATCGACAACATGTCGGGATTGGCCTCGAATCCGCCGCGCGTGTCCTGCACGCGCAACAGATCGGCCAGGCGTTCCAGCATGTCGATGCGGATCGCCCGTTCCCCCGCCGGACGATATCCCGACAGGGTGTAATAGCCATCCGGGACCTCGGCCAGATGCGGAATCGTGACCAGGCCTGGCGGCGGGCTTTCGGGGAATTCGTCCAGACCCTCGGCCAGCGACCACAGCACCAGCCGCAAGCGGGTCGGGGCGGGTTTCAGCAATGCGGGCAGAAAGATCGTGAATTGCCCGAAGCGGACGCCGTGCTTGCGCAGCGCGCCGCGGGATTCCTGATCCAGTTCCTTCACCTCGCCCGCGACTTCGCCGCGCGGTATGACGCCAAGCGCCTCGACCAGCCGGAAGGCAAAGCCCTTGGCCAGCCCGGTCAGCGCCTCGTCCTTCTGCATCCCCATCAGCGGCTCGAAGGCCGCCGCGATTTTGCGGTCGATGAAATGCTGCAACCGGCGCCTGACCTTTTCGGCGATCTCGGCGCCGGCCTCGTCATCGACGAAGACCTGCACGCCGGGATGCAGCTTGTCGGCCCCCTTGACCAGCTTGCCCACCGCGCTGCTGCCCCACATCAGCCCGCCCTGTTCGGTGAAATCAAGCTCGGTATCGGGGGCATTGTAGAAGCGGTCGGCGCGCAGATGGAATTCCGGCCGCAAAGCCTCGTAGCTGGCGCGGTTCAGCGTTTTGGCCTCGTCCGCCGATCCGGTCTGGTCGGGACGAAAGCGGAACCCCTCCAGACGGCCGGCGAATTCGCCCTCGACCATCACCTCGCCCTTGTCGTTCACTTCGGCCACAAGGCTCTCCTTCTGTTTGAGCCGGCGCAGCAGCACGGACGTGCGCCGGTCCACAAATCTCTGGGTCAGCGCGGCGTGCAGCGCGTCCGACAGGCGGTCTTCTACCGCGCGAGTCTCGTCGCGCCAATGTTTTTCGTCCGCGACCCAACCCGTCCGCTGCGCGACATAGGTCCATGTGCGGATATACGCCAGACGTTTCGACAGCGCGTCGATATCGCCATGCGTCCGGTCGATCCGCTGCACGGCCCGCGCCAGCCACTCGGAGGGGATCGCGCCCTCCTGAAGAAACCCGAAAATCCGCGCCAGCAGGCCGGTGTGTTCGGTGGGCGAAATCCCGCGAAAATCCGGCACCCGGCAGACATCCCACAACAGCCGGACATCGCGGCCACCCTGCACCCGGTCGCGGATCTCGGGCATGTCGCGCAAGGCCTTCAGCGCTTGCAGGTCGTCGGCCTCGCGGCCCCGCTGCAGCAATTCATGGCCGGACGCGGCCTCCAGCGACTGCACCAGCCGGTCCATGGTGCCGAATTCCAGTGCCGGGTTGCGCCACATCAGACGGCTGATCGGCTGAAAGCGGTGGTTCTCGATCGCGCCGGTCAGACCCTCGTCCAGCGGCTGCGCCTCTCCGGTGACGCCGAACGTGCCGGGTTCGGTATGCCGTCCGGCGCGGCCGGCGATCTGGCCCAGTTCATGCGGAAACAGCGGCCGGACGCGGCGGCCGTCGAACTTGTGCGTTGCGCTGAAGGCGACGTGACGTATGTCGAGGTTCAGGCCCATGCCGATGGCGTCGGTGGCGACCAGGTAATCCACCTCGCCCTGCTGATACATCGCCACCTGCGCATTGCGCGTGCGCGGCGACAGCGCCCCCATGACGACCGCGCAGCCGCCCTTCTGGCGTCGGATCAGTTCCGCCATGGCATAGACGTCATCGACGCTGAAGCCCACGATGGCGGACCGCGCGGGCATCCGCGACAGCTTTTTCGACCCCGACCAGGTCAGCGTCGAGAACCGCTCGCGCCGCTGAAACTGCACGCCGGGGACCAGCGCGGCGATGGCCGGACGCATCGTGTCGCTGCCCAGAAGCAGGGTCTCGTGCAGGCCGCGCATCTGCAACAGGCGATCGGTGAAGACATGGCCGCGTTCGGGATCGGCGCAAAGCTGGATCTCGTCGATGGCAACGAAATCGGCGGCGATGTCGGGCATGGCCTCGGTCGTGGCGACCCAGTATTGCACCCGCTCGGGGACGATCCGCTCCTCGCCGGTGACCAGCGCCACGACCGAAGGGCCGCGGGCGGCCACGATCCGGTCATAGACCTCGCGCGCCAGCAGGCGCAGCGGCAGGCCGATCACCCCGGTCCGATGCGCCAGCATCCGTTCGATGGCATAATGCGTCTTGCCGGTATTGGTGGGCCCCAGCACGGCGGTCACCCGGCCCCTGTCGATCACTGTCATGGGATCAGATATCGGTGCCCGTCTGCGCCCGTTCCAGTCTTGCCACCGCATCGATGGCCTCTTGCTGGTGGGGATGAATCTTCAGGCTGGCGCGGTAGGCCTGCAGCGCGCGTTCGTCTTCGCCGATTTCCTCCAGCATTCCGCCCAGTTGGGTCAGGGCGGCGAATTGGCGTGGTTCCAGTTCCAGGGCCCGGGCCAGATCGGCGATCGCGGGGCCGTACTGGCCCGCCGCCGCATAGGCCGACGCGCGCATCTGAAAGCCCGCGGCGAAATCGGGCGCATGGTCCGTCAGCGCGGTCAGATGGCCGATGGCGGCGGGAATGTCGCCCCGGTCCAGCGCATCTTCGCCGCGTTTCAGCAGCAAATCCATCGCCGGAGAGCCCGATCTGGACCATTCGCGCAGAATGTCGGATTCGGCCAGCCGCCAGGATTCGCTGTCGGGATCGGCCAGACGCGAAAACAGCGCCTCCATATCGGCGCCATCCTGCGCCAGGGCGCCGAAAGAGGTTGCGCCGATGCAGAAAATCGTAATCGTTGCGCGGCGAAGTGCCGCGACGAAAGGCTGGAAAACGGATCGGGCCGCGCGCATATCGTCATTCTATCCAGCCCGGTCGCCGGGCGCCAGTCCAAGCGCGAGGAGACGCCAGATTATGAGCAAAGTTGTGAACGCCGCCGTCGAACAGTTGAACGAAAAGATCGGCAGCTTCGGCTCGACCGCGAAATTCGTGATCGAAGACGAGGGCGCGATCATGATCGATGAAAGCGGCGTCCGTGCAGGCGACGAAGAGGCCGAAGTCACGCTGACGGCCAATCGCGAAACCTTCGAGGGAATCCTGTCGGGCGATGTGAATCCGGCCTCCGCCTTCATGACCGGCAAGCTGAAGATCGACGGGGACATGGGCGTTGCGATGCAACTGGGTCAGGCGCTGTCCTAGATCATGCCCGAGGCCGCACCCTTTCACCGATTGCCCGATGACGACAGCCGCCCGGCACGCGCCTTCTTCGTCACGGCCGATGACGGGGTGCGGTTGCGGCTTGCGGTCTGGGACGCGCTTTCAGGCCCCGCCGCCGGCAGCATCCTGCTGTTTCCCGGCCGCACCGAATATATCGAGAAATATGCCCCCATTGCCCGGCGCCTGAACGCGGCCGGCTATGCAGTCATCGCGATCGACTGGCGCGGTCAGGGCCTGTCGCAGCGGCTTCAGGACGATCCGCGCCCCGGCCATATCGGTGAATTCGCCGATTATCAGCGCGACGTGGTCGAAATCGTCGTGGCGGCCGACGATCTGGGCCTGCCGCAGCCCTGGCATCTTCTGGCCCATTCGATGGGCGGCGGCATCGGTCTGGCGGCGCTTCACGCCGATCTGCCGGTTGCCTCGGCCGTATTCTCGGCGCCGATGTGGGGCATCAACCTGCACCAGATGCCGCATCGGGTCGCGATGGCGATCACGGCACTGGCCCGGCGCCTTGGGTTCGAGGGACGATCGACGCCGGGAACCGGCGCGGGCGGCACCTATTTCCTCGACGAGGCTTTTGGCACCAACCTGCTGACCTGCGATGTGGACGAATGGTCGCGCCTTCTGCGCGAGGCCGCGACCTGGCCCGACCTGACCATCGGCGGGGCCAGCTACCGGTGGCTGGGGTTGGCGCTGGCCGAATGTTCGCGGCTGGCCGCCCTGCCCTCGCCCGCCTTGCCGATGCTCGTCTCGCTGGGCAGCGACGAGAAGATCGTCTCGCAGACCGCGATCCGCGACCGCGCAGACCGCTGGCCGGGCGCCGAACTGCTTGAGATCAAGGGCGGGCGGCACGAGGTGATGATGTGCCTGCCCGAAAGACGCGATCTGTTCCTGCAAGCCATGCTGGCGGTTATGGAAACGGCCGGGGCGCGGCCTCAGCCGGTCTCCGACGCGATCTGATCCTCGGCGTTCTGC
>NZ_DHXG01000048.1:0-9697 GCF_002413585.1 Paracoccus sp. UBA5162 | reverse complement strand
CTCGGCGTTCTGCGGCGCGGGCCGCTTGCGGGGCGCGTCGGGGGCAGAGGCCGTGGCGCCGGGCGCGCGCATCCGCACACGCTTGATCCGGCGGGGATCAGCCTCGACCACCTCGAATTCGACGCCCGAATCATGCGCGATCACCTCGCCGCGCAACGGAATCCGTCCGGCCAGCATGAAGATCAGGCCGCCCAGGGTGTCGATCTCGTCGTCCTCGTCGTCGCTGGCCAGCCGCAGCCCGGTCTCGGCCTCGACCTCGTTCAGCGGCGCGCGGGCCTGGATCAGCCATTGCGCCGGCTTTTCCTTTATCCACATCCGGCCCTCGGCCTCGTCATGCTCGTCTTCGATCTCGCCGATGACCTGTTCGATCAGGTCCTCGATCGTGACCAGGCCGTCGACGCCGCCATATTCGTCTATGACCAGCGCCATATGGGTCCGCTTCTGCTGCATCTGCTGCAACAGCACCCCGATGGGCATCGAGGGCGGCACGTACAGCATCGGTCGCAGCATCGGCCGCAGGGTGAACTTGCCGCCGGTCCCGAAGCCGTGCTTCAGCGCCAGATCCTTGAGGTGGATCAACCCCAGCGGGCTGTCCAGCGTGCCGCGAAAGACCGGAATGCGCGAAAAGCCGTGCTCGCGAAACATCTCGACCAGATCGTTCAGCGTGACGTTCAGCGGCGCCGCGATGATCTCGGCCTTGGGGATGGCCACGTCATCGACGCGCATCCGCCGCAGATTGACCATGCCGGGCGCGGGCTGGGCCACCGGTCGGTCGCCTTCATCGCCCGCCTCGTCCTCTTCCGATCCCGTCAGCGCGTCGAAGAACCGCCCGAAGAAGCCGCGCGACTGCGGCAGGTCGCGCCCCTCGCCGCCGACGCCATCCGCCTCGGAGGCGGCGTCGGCCCCAAGCGGGCGGGCGGATAATCGCGTTTCGGAGTTCATGACACTTTCTCTTGATAAGGATCGGGAATGTTCAGAATTGACAGGATCGAACGTTCGGACGCTTCCATGGTTTCCGCGTCGGCATCGTTCTGGTGATCATAGCCCAGAAGGTGCAACGTCGCATGAACCAGCAGATGGGTGACGTGATCGGCCAGCGGCTTGGTCTGCGCGCGCGCCTCGGCGGCACAGGTGTCGAAGGCGATGGCGATATCGCCCCATTCGTCGACCGCGGGCAGGACGGGGCGCGCGCCGGGTTGGTGCGGGGCGTGTTCGACAGATGGCCAGGACAGGACGTTGGTGGCGCGCGGCTTGCCCCGGAAATCGGCATTCAGCGCGGCGATGCGGTCATCGTCGCACCCCATCACCACGACCTCGCCGCCGATCCCGTGCCAGGTCAGCGTCGCCGCGACGGCGCGGTCGGCCAGGTCATCCAGCCCGGCCTCTTCCCATCGCTCATCCTCGATGACGCAGTCGGTTGCTATCTCGTCAGGCATCTCGTCGCATGGCACGTCGGGGCACATAGCTGCCGCGCGGCTCCTCTGTTTCGCCACGGGCGATGGCTGCCGCGTCCTCGGCGTCATAGGCGTTGATGATCCGCGCGACAAGCGGATGTCGCACGACATCCTTGGCGGTGAAATAGCTGAAGCTGATCCCCTTCACGCCGTCCAGAACCCGTTCCGCATCGACCAGCCCCGATTGCGTGCCGCGCGGCAGGTCGATCTGGGTGCGATCACCGGTGATGACCATGCGCGATCCCTCGCCCAGGCGGGTCAGGAACATCTTCATCTGCATCGTGCTGGCATTCTGCGCCTCGTCCAGCACGACGAAGGCGCTGGCCAGCGTGCGGCCGCGCATGAAGGCCAGCGGCGCGATCTCGATGCGCTTTTCCTCGATCAGCTTCTGCATCTGCTTGGCGGGCAGAAAATCGTTCAGCGCGTCGTAGAGCGGCTGCATGTAGGGATCGACCTTCTCCTTCATGTCGCCGGGCAGAAAGCCCAGCCGCTCGCCCGCCTCGACGGCGGGGCGCGACAGGATGATCTTGTCCACATTGCCGTTGATCAGCATGGTGACGCCGACGGCCACGGCCAGATAGGTCTTGCCGGTGCCCGCAGGGCCGATGCCGAAGGCCAGTTCGTGTTCGAACAGCGACCGGACATAGGCCTTTTGCGCATCGGTCCGCGGCTCGACCGACTTCTTGCGGGTGCGCAATTCGTAATTGCCGGCGGCGAACATCTCGATCTGTTCGACCGGGCCGGTTTCGCTCGGCTGGTCGATGCCCATGCGCAGCGCGGCCTCGATTTCGGGCAGGCCCACGGGCTTGCCCTGTTCCAGCCTGGCATAGAGCCCGCGCAACAGCTGCGCCGTCTCGGCCTGTGCCTCGGGGCCGCCGACCACCGCAAGCTGATTGCCGCGTCGCAGGATGTGAACGCCCAGGGCTTCCTCGATCCGCGCCAGGTGCCGGTCATTGGCGCCGCACAGGTCGATCAGCAGCCGGTTGTCGGGGAATTCCAGCAGGGTTTCGGGGGCGGCGGTCGTCACGGGGGGCGTCGGGGTCAGACCCAAATTTCTCTCCTGCTCAGGCATCTTTCCCTATGGTGGCGATCCGGGGGGATTCGCACAAGATGTCGCCGGGCGATTTCACGGCCTCGGTGCAGGCGCCGGGAAGGAATCGGCCGGAAAAGGCCGAAACCCGCCGCAGGCCGTGGCGCTTCACGTCCCGTCCGCCGGTCGATGCCCCAGAAAGTCGGCCAGCGGCGCAGCATCATCCATCCGCACCACCGGCCCGTCCCAGGCGATGCGGCCGTCCTGCAACAGCGCCACGCGGTCGCCGATCGCGCGGACCGAATCCATGTCGTGGGTGATGGTGATCGCGGTCGCGCCCGTCTCGCGCACGATGCCGCGGATCAGCGCGTTGATGCTGCGCGCGCGGATCGGGTCAAGTCCCGTCGTCGGCTCATCGAAGAAGATCACCGCCGGGTCATGCGCGATGGCGCGGGCCAGACCGACGCGCCTTGCCATCCCGCCGGACAACTCGGCCGGCATCAACCCGGCGGTTTCCGGCGGCAGTCCGACACGACCCAGACGCTCGACCGCGATGGCGCGCGCCTTGGCATCGGGCATGTGCTGGCGCAGGCGAAAGGCGACGTTCTGCCAGACATTCAGGCTGTCAAACAGCGCGCCGCCCTGGAACAGCATCCCGAAATGGCGCATGAAGTCGGGCCGCGCGGCGGCATCCAGCGGTCGGTCCTGCCACAGGATCGCGCCCGCATCCGGCGCCACCAGCCCCAGGATGCATTTCAGCAGCACCGATTTGCCGGTTCCAGACTGGCCGATCACGCACAGGCTTTCGCCCCGCTCGACACCGATCTCGATTCCGGCCAGCACCCGTTTCGGGCCGAAGCTTTTGGTCAGGCCGTGGACCCGGATCATCGGAAAAACAGCCCTGTCAGCGCGAAATTCGCCGCAAGGATGCCGACGGCGGCGGCGACGACGGCGGATTTGGTGGCCCGGCCGACGCCCTCGGCCCCGCGCCCGGACCGCATTCCGAACCAGCAGCCGCTGGCCGCCACGATCAGCCCGAAGGCGGCGCCCTTGATCAGCCCCGACAGCACGTCCCAGCGTTCCAGGTAGGCCCAGCTATTGGACAGATAGGCGGTCGAATTGAAGCCCAGCGATTGCGTTCCGACCAGCCAGCCGCCCATGATGCCGATGCTGTCGCCCACCGCCACCAGAACCGGAACGGTCAGGATCGCGGCCCAGAGCCGCGGCGTCACCAGCCAGCGGATCGGATCGGTGGACAGCGTGACCAGCGCGTCGATCTGCTCGGTCACGCGCATGGTGCCGATCTCGGCGGCGATGGAACTGGCGACGCGGGCGGCGACCATCAGCCCGCCCAGGACCGGGCCAAGTTCGCGCACCATGCCGATGGCAACGATGGCCGGGACCACGTCGCCCGCCTGGAAACGCGCCCCGCCGGAATGGATCTGCAGCGCCAGCGCCGCGCCGGTGAACAGGGCCGTCAGGCCCACGACCGGCAGCGACAGCCAGCCGATCTGAAGCATCTGGGCGGCAAACAGGCGGGCGTAGAACGGGCGCAGGCGGAACAGGCCGCGCGCGACGAACAGGGCCAGCGATCCGATGGCGCGGGTCAGGCCCAGGGCCTGCCGTCCGATCCAGCGGACCGGGTTCACAGATAGGTCCGGACATAGCGTTGGCGCAGCGCGGTCAGGATCTCGTATCCGATCGTGCCGGCGAAATCCGCAAGCCGGTCAACGGTCTGTTCGGGGCAGATCAGCTCCAGCGCGTCGGGCACCGTGGCCAGCGCCGTCACATCGGCCGTGATCAGATCCATCGAGACACGGCCGACGATGGGACACGCCACGCCACCGGCATAGAGGCTTGCCCCGCTGCCCGACAGCGCCCGCAGGATGCCATCGCCGTAGCCGGCATCGACCGTCGCGATCCGGCGCGGGCCGCTGGCGGTCCAGGTCGCGCCGTAGCCCACATATTCGCCCGCCTCGACCGGCCGCGTCTGGATTACCCGCAGCGACAGCCGCGCAACCTGACGGGCTTCCGCGAAAGGCATCCCGCCATACAGGCCGACACCGGGTCGGATCAGGTCGAAATGGTAATCCGGCCCCAGCAGGATGCCCCCCGTCGCCGCCAGCGACCGCGGCACGCCGCAGCCATCGGTCATCGCGCGGAAGGCGGCAAGCTGGGCGGCATTGGCGGGATGATCCGGCTCGTCGGCGCAGGCCAGATGCGACATGATGAAGGCGGGCCCGGCGGCCAGCGCCTCGGCCCGGATCGCCGCCCATTCGGCGGCTTCCATGCCCAGCCGGTTCATGCCGCTGTCCAGCTGGATCGCGAAGGGCTTGCCCGGTCGCATGGTCCTGTCGCGAAAGAACTGCTCGGCGCTGTTCAGCACCGGAACCAGCCCGTCCAGATCGGCGCCTTCCATGTGACCGGACAGGACGTTGATCGTCGCATCCGGGGGCAGATGCGGCCGGATCGCCCGTCCCTCGGACGCCAGGGCCACGAAGAAATCGCGACAGCCCGCAGCATGAAGCGCAGGCACCACCCGTCCCGCGCCCAGCCCGTAGGCATCGGCCTTGACCACGGCCGAGGCGCGCGCACCCGGCGCCTTGCCGGCCAGCGCCGTCCAGTTGGCCACGATGGCCGCAAGATCGATCTGCAAACCCATGATCCCGCTTTCCTCCAAGCCTCGCGCCGCGTCAAGGCCGTCCGTGATCGGCGGCATTTGCAGATTTGCATTTTCCGTAGCGGCACGCTGGTGTGGTTTGCAAATTTTCCCGAAACTTCTTTTATGCTCCGGCCGGGCGCGCTAGCGTTCCGCCACCGAACCGGAAGGGGCCGCGCGATGAAGGACATCTTGCAGGAACTGGAACGCCGCCGCAGCGAGGCGCGACTGGGCGGCGGGCAGCGGCGCATCGATGCGCAGCACAAGCGCGGCAAGCTGACCGCCCGCGAGCGGATCGAATTGCTGGTGGATGAGGGCAGCTTCGAGGAATTCGACATGTTCGTCGCCCATCGCAGCACCGATTTCGGGATGCAGGACGATCGCCCCTATGGCGACGGCGTCGTGACCGGCTGGGGCACGATCAATGGCCGCATGGTCTATGTCTTTTCGCAGGATTTCACCGTCTTCGGCGGCTCGCTGTCGGAAACCCATGCCCGCAAGATCTGCAAGATCATGGACATGGCGATGCAGAATGGCGCGCCGGTGATCGGGCTGAACGACAGCGGCGGCGCGCGCATCCAGGAAGGCGTCGCCAGCCTGGCGGGCTATGCCGACGTGTTCCAGCGCAACATCATGGCCTCGGGCGTGATCCCGCAGATCAGCGTCATCATGGGGCCCTGCGCCGGCGGCGCGGTCTACAGCCCCGCGATGACCGACTTCATCTTCATGGTGAAGGATACCAGCTACATGTTCGTGACCGGGCCCGATGTGGTCAAGACCGTGACGAACGAGGTCGTGACCGCCGAACAGCTTGGCGGAGCCAGCACGCATACGCGAAAATCCTCCGTCGCGGATGGCGCGTTCGAGGATGATGTCGAGGCGCTGTCGGAAATCCGCCGCCTGTTCGATTTCCTGCCGCTGAACAACCGCGACAAGGCCCCGGTCCGACCCTTTTACGACGATCCCGACCGGATCGAGGACAGCCTGGACACGCTGGTTCCCGACAATCCGAACCAGCCCTACGACATGAAGGAACTGATCGTGAAAATCGCCGACGAGGGCGATTTCTACGAAATCCAGAAGGATTTCGCCGGCAACATCATCACCGGGTTCGTGCGGATCGAGGGCCGCACCATCGGCGTCGTCGCCAACCAGCCGATGGTTCTGGCCGGCTGTCTGGACATCGACAGCAGCCGCAAGGCCGCCCGTTTCGTGCGCTTCTGCGATGCGTTCGAGATCCCGATCCTGACCTTCGTCGACGTGCCGGGCTTCCTGCCGGGCACGGGCCAGGAATATGGCGGCGTCATCAAGCACGGCGCGAAGCTGCTGTTCGCCTATGGCGAGGCGACGGTGCCGAAGGTCACGGTGATCACGCGCAAGGCCTATGGCGGGGCCTATGACGTGATGGCCTCGAAACATCTGCGCGGCGATTTCAACTATGCCTGGCCCACGGCGGAAATCGCGGTGATGGGCGCCAAGGGCGCGGTCGAGATCCTGTATCGCAGCGAACTGGGCGACGCCGACAAGATCGCGGCCCGGACCAGGGATTACGAGGACCGTTTCGCCAATCCCTTCGTCGCGGCCGAGAAAGGCTTCGTCGATGACGTGATCCAGCCACGCTCGACCCGGCGGCGCGTGGCCCGGGCCTTTGCCAGCCTGCGCGGCAAGAACCTGTCGAATCCGTGGAAGAAACACGACAACATTCCCCTGTAGGTTTCGGAATTTGCTCATGATGCCCATGTGCCTGAATGATGCGGGCCGGCCCCGGCCCGGCGGCTATCCGCCCAGCCCGAGACAGCCCCGCTGTCTGGCCGCGTTCATGGCGGCTATCATCGGCTGCGGGGAGACCCGTCAAGGTGCGCTCCCGGGCAGCCGGGCGCAGCCGCGCCCGCATCACAGGAGCAAGATGATATGTCGAAAAAGATCATTCTCGGCCTGGTTCTGGTCTCGGCCCTCGCGGCCTGCCAGCGTCGGGAGCCCGAAATCAACCTCTATACTCCGATGGACGGCGCGGTCACACCTCAGCCCGATTTCCAGGGCCAGTACGAAAACTGACACAGCCCTGCGCGGGCGGCCCCGCTGCCCGCGCGCGGTCGCGCCCCAAGCCTTGCGGAGGCGCGGAACATGCTGAAACATCGCGGTTTTCCAGGCCGTCTGCCGGGCACCGATTTCCAGTTCACCATTCGCCGCGAGAACCGCAGGCAGGGCGCGACGCCGATCACCCGGCGCGAACGATTCCGCGATCGCAAGGCCGCCGACCGGCGCGCCGATGCGGGCTTTCTGGCGGCTCTGATCCGGCATTTCGGCTCCGAACCCTTCGAACGCGGAAATCTGGACGCGGGACGCCTGGGCTGGCTGATCGGGCGCGAGGTCAAGGCGGTAGGCGATTTCGACCCGGCCGATTACGGCCAGTTGCTGCAGGTGGACATGGTAGCCGCCGAAGCCGCGTTCCCCGAGATCTTCGCGCCCGACGCCCTTGCCGCGCCCGGCTGGAACGCGGACGACATGGATGACGGGGACGAGGAATGATGGGCGATAAGCTGCTTGCCATTTTACCGTCACGCCCATGTCAATTTGACAGATCGGCGCACTGTGCCATAGTAGCCTCGCACGACCGAAACCCGGCTCGAACCCGAGTCACAGAAACAGGCAAGTTACCATGCAATCCAAACGTTTTGCCCGCCTTACGGGCGGTTCGCTTCTTCTCCTTTTTGTTCTTGCAGCCTGCCAGCAGGGCTACGGCACCGCGACTGGCCTGTCGCCGGATGCGCAGCGCGCGGCAGGGGGCGCCGTTGCGGGTGCGGTCATCGCCAAGGCGCTGGACGAGGATATCGCCACCGGCGCCGCGATCGGCGCGGGCGCGGGTGCTCTGTGCGACGACGCGGGCGTCTGCCAGCGACGCTACTGATACACGCAGATATGATGAACCGATCCGGCGCGGGTCACGTTGGATTTGCGCCAAAGAAACGACAGGATATCTGACATGCCGAAATTTCTCGCTCTTACGGCCCTGGTCGGCACAACCGCGCTGGCGGGCTGCACGCAGGGAATCAACCCGACCGACATGGATCGCGCGATCATCGGCGCAGGCGTCGGCGCGACCGCTGCCAGCGTCGGCGGCAAGAACGCCATCAAGGGCGCCGCGATCGGCGGAGCTGCCGGCGCATTGTGCGACGACGTCCGCCTGTGCCAGTAACTCTCTGACCACCGCGCGCACGCCGCGCGTCTGGCCCTGTTCGACCGTCCGCGACCTGTCCGTCGCGGGCGGTCTTTTCATGCCTGCCGTCCCGGAGCGCCCATGTTCAAGAAAATCCTGATCGCCAATCGCGGCGAGATCGCCTGCCGCGTCATCAAGACGGCCCGCAAGATGGGGATCGCGACCGTCGCGGTCTATTCGGACGCGGATCGCAACGCGCTGCATGTGAAGATGGCCGACGAGGCCGTCCATATCGGCCCCGCTCCCGCGAACCAGTCCTATATCGTGATCGACAGGATCCTGCAGGCGATCCGCGAGACCGGCGCCGAGGCCGTTCATCCCGGCTATGGCTTTCTGTCCGAGAACCGCAGGTTTGCCGAGGCGCTGGATCAGGCGGGTATTGCCTTCATCGGTCCGCCCGCCACGGCGATCGAGGCGATGGGCGACAAGATCACCTCGAAGAAGCTGGCGCAGGAGGCAGGTGTCAGCACGGTGCCGGGCTACATGGGCCTGATCGCGGATGCCGACGAAGCGGTCAGGATCTCGGGCGAGATCGGATACCCGGTGATGATCAAGGCCAGCGCGGGCGGCGGCGGCAAGGGAATGCGCATCGCCTGGACCGACGACGAGGCGCGCGAGGGTTTCCAGTCCTCGAAGAACGAGGCCGCCAGCAGCTTCGGCGACGACCGCATCTTCATCGAGAAATTCGTCACCCAGCCGCGCCATATCGAGATCCAGGTTCTGGCCGACCAGCACGGCAACGCGGTCTATCTGCATGAACGCGAATGTTCGATCCAGCGCCGCAACCAGAAGGTCATCGAAGAGGCCCCCTCGCCGTTTCTGGACGAGGCGACGCGCCGCGCGATGGGCGAACAGGCCGTCGCGCTGGCCAGGGCCGTGGGCTATACCAGCGCGGGCACCGTCGAATTCATCGTCGATGGCGAGCGGAACTTCTATTTCCTCGAAATGAACACCCGATTGCAGGTCGAACATCCGGTGACCGAACTGATCACCGGCGTCGATCTGGTCGAACAGATGATCCGCGTGGCCGACGGTCAGCCCCTGCCCTTCGCGCAATCCGATCTGAAGATCACCGGCTGGGCCATGGAAAGCAGGCTCTATGCCGAGGATCCCTATCGCGGCTTTCTGCCCTCGATCGGTCGCCTGACCCGTTATCGCCCGCCATCCGAGATCGCGGCAGGTCCGCTGAAGGACAGCGGCAACTGGGTCAATGACAACGAGGGCGGCGACAGCCCCACCGCCGTCAGGAACGATACCGGCGTCTACGAGGGCGGCGAGATCAGCATGTTCTATGACCCGATGATCGCCAAGCTCTGCACCTGGGCGCCGACGCGCGG
>NZ_DHXG01000037.1:39477-51960 GCF_002413585.1 Paracoccus sp. UBA5162 | reverse complement strand
CATCTGCTGTTCGATGATGCACCCAAGGCCTTGATCGACAAGGTCGAGCGCGTGGCCCGGCTGATCCGCTCGAAAGGCGTCAGCATCTGGTTCATCAGCCAAAGCCCGACCGACATCCCCGAGGATGTTCTGGGCCAATTGGGCAATCGCATCCAGCACGCGCTGCGCGCCTTTACGGCCAAGGACCAGAAGGCGCTGCGCCTGGCGGCCGAAAACTACCGCGCCAATCCCGACTTCGATACGGCCGAGGCGATCCGGAATGTCGGCACCGGCGAGGCGGTAACCTCGCTGCTGGAAAGCAAGGGGGTGCCGGGCGTTGTTCAACGCACGCTGATCCGCCCGCCGTTCAGCCGGCTCGGCACGATTTCCGAATCCGAACGCGCCGCGTCCTTGGCCGCTTCGGGACTGGGTGCGAAATACGACACCCCCCTTGATCGCCAATCGGCGCAAGAGATTCTGTCCGATCGCGCGGAACAGGCCGCGCGTGCCGGCGCCGAAGCCAGGACCGGCGCGTCGCCAACCCCGGATGACGATCTCTTCGACATGAAACAGGCCCAGGGCAGCCGCGGCCGCCGCTACGAGCCGAGCGCGAAAGAATCGTCGCGAACCGGATCGCGCAGCCGAAGCTCGCGCAGCGACACGGTTCTGGAGACCTTCGGGAAAAGCCTTGCCCGGCAGCTGGGAACCAAGTCCGGGCAGGCGCTGGTCAGGGGTGTGCTCGGCTCACTGTTCCGCGGACGCTGATCGCCACGGCATTGATCGCGGCTGCGGCAAGGTCGGGCACCGGCACGGCCTGGACCGCGGCGCGCATTTCGGCCAGGATCGCGACCATCAGCAGGACATGGCGCTGAACGTCGTATTCGGCGGATTTTTCCTGCCGAGCCTCTTCCAGCATCGCCTCTTCCGCGCGCAGGCGCGACAGACAGGCGCCCGGCAGCGGGCAGTGGTCACTGCGCAGCAGGCGCGGCAGATCGCGGTCGCGCCGCCAGCCGGCCTGGCCCTCGCGGGCGGCCCGGATCAGGATGCGCGGACGGCGCAGGGCGGCCTGGTTCTGCCGCGGACGGAAGGCAATGACGTTGGGGCTGTCGATCATGGGCGTGGTTCCTGCAAGTGGTGACACAGGCAGGTTCACACAACTTTGACGTGTGTTGCCTTACCCTTTGATGCACCGCGCGGAGGGGAAAGAAATCTTTAGGATTTGTTAGGGAATGTTGCGTCTATGTGGATAAATTAGCCTGTTTTTAACGGGCTTTCATTCAACCCAGGGTGGTCCATCTGCCAGGTCCATCCGAGGATGACGAGGGACAAGACATGACCATTTTGACCGGTGAGTTCGCAATCGATGCAAGCTTTGCGGAGCACCGATCGGAAACCAGCGCCACGCCTGCCACCGCCGCCGATCTGCCCGAAGATGCGCGCCTTTATCTGCGCCATGTCGAGAAGGGGGAAACGATCCGTGCCCTGGCGCGCGAGGCGGGTTGCCACGCTTCGACGATCCTGCGCCGGATCCGCCGCTTCGAGGCCCGGCGCGACGATCCGCTGATCGACGGTGCGCTGAACGCGGCCGCCGATGTCGCGCGGCCTGTGGTCACTGACGGTCGCCAGGCGATGCGCGTGCTGAGACGGCTGGCCGAACCGGGCGCGGTCATGGGCACGGCCGATGGCATGGAAAAGGCGATCATCACCCGCAACGATATTCGCACCGCCGTCCTTCCGCGCGCCCTGGCCGAGACGATGGCGCTGAAGGGCTGGGTGGTCCAGATGTCCGGCTCGGCCCGGATCCAGCGCTATGCGATCGCGCCGGCGGGGCGCGATGCGTTGCGCGCCATGTTGCGTTCGCCCCGCCAGCGCAACGCGGTTCCCGGGCCGCAGGAATTCAGCGATGCCCGCCCCGTCCCGGGCAAGGCTGACGAGACGGCGCCCGACCATGCCGAACAGCATCGGGTCTGGGAAAACCGGCTGATCCAGGATCCCGAAGACGGCAAGCGCCGCCGCGCCCGCGTCAACATCGCCGAAAGCCCGCTTTTGCTGTTGGCGCGTCGTCGGGATCTGGACGGACGGCCGTTCCTGACGCCCGGGATGGTCGGGGCGGGCGAGAGGCTGCGCGAGGATTTCGAGCTGGCGCAGATGGGACCGCGCATCACGCAGAACTGGGACGGCTTCATGACCGCGGGTATCGATGTCTCGTATCATGCCGGCGGTTACCGGGGCGGATCGGAATCCGCGCGTGATCGGGTCGCGGTTGCGTTGCGCGATCTGGGGCCCGGCATGGGCGATATCGTGCTGCGGGTCTGCTGCTTCCTCGAGGGAATCGAGCAGACCGAAAGGCGTCTCGGCTGGTCGGCGCGGTCGGGCAAGATCGTGTTGCGTCTGGCGTTGATGCGCCTGGAACGCCATTATGCCGAAACCTACGGCACCGGTTCGCGTCTGATCGGCTGAGCCATGCCGTGACATTTTGGCCAAGGGCGTCCGAAAGGGCGCCTTTTTTTCGCTTTCCGCCCATTCACGTCGGTCCAAATATGCCCCGGTATGCGGCGGGAAGAAAGCGGTGGGAACGCCGTGCTGTCGAACTGGTTCGTCCTGGCCAGGTTGAATCGGGCGGTGCCAGGCTATAAACTGAAATCCGCGACGAACCCCTGGGGTATCAGCCTGTCTTATGAACATCACCTTGCGGCAGCTTCGCTATTTCCTCGCGCTGGCCCGGCACGGCCATTTCACCCGTGCAGCGGAAATCAGTCATGTCAGCCAGCCCGCCCTGTCGATGCAGATCCGCGCTCTGGAAGACGCCGCCGGCGCGCGCCTGGTCGAGCGGACGCCCTCGGGCGTGGTGCTGACCCCGCAGGGCCGGGCGCTGGAACGCGATGCCCGCCGGGTCATGGCGGCAATGGCGGGGCTGGAACAGGGCTTGCGGCGGCCGGGTCAGGGCGGCCGGTTGATGCTGGGCATGATTCCGACCGTCGCCCCCTATCTGCTGCCGCAGGCGCTGCCGGTGCTGCGCGCCCGCGATATCGGCCGCGATCTGCATCTGCGCGAGGCCCGGACCGAACGCCTGCTGGATGAGTTGATCGCCGGACGGCTGGATGCCGCCGTGGTCGCCACGCCGACCCGCAACGACGATCTGGAATCCGCGCCGCTGTTCGTCGACCGGTTCCTGCTGGCTGGCAGCGCGGCCCGGATCGCCCGTCTTCGCGACGATCCGCCCGAGCCGCGAGATCTGGATCCCGGCCAGTTGCTGCTGCTGGACGAGGGGCATTGCCTCGGCGATCAGGCGCTGGAGGTCTGCGGGCTGGAACGCGGTTCGGCGCGGCTTGATCTGGGCGCGGCATCGCTGGCGACGTTGTGCCGCCTTGCCGCGCAGGGAATGGGCTTGACCTTCCTGCCCGAAATCGCCGCCGCGCAGGAAATCGCGGCGGCGCCAGGGCTGACCGCGATCCGCTTTCCCGCGCCACAGCCCGCCCGCGAGGTGGTGCTGCTGCGCCGCGCCTCGACCCCCTCGCAGGGCTGGTTCGAGGATCTGGCCGCGATCCTTGCCGATGCCGGGGCGGCGCTGCTGGGGCCCGATGACATGGCCGTCATGACCCCGGCGGGCAGCGCGCGGCGTTGATCCGCTGCGTCTTTGTGTTTACCTAGAACGAAACCCAGCGAAAGCGTTGACATGGCCGATACCAGCACCGTCCCGCCGCAATCCCGGATTCCGCGCCTGCGCCACCCGGAAAAGGCTCACCGGCCCGATCAGGACCAGCCGAAGAAGCCGGCCTGGATCCGGGTCAAGGCGCCGGTCAGCGAAGGCTACAAGCGCACCCGCGACATCATGAAGGAACACCGCCTCTCGACCGTCTGCGAAGAGGCAGGCTGCCCCAATGTCGGCGAATGCTGGAGCCAGGGTCACGCCACGATGATGATCATGGGCGAGATCTGCACCCGCGGCTGCACGTTCTGCAATGTCTCCACCGGCCGGCCGGACGCGCTGGACGTGTTCGAGCCGGGGCGCGTGGCCCATGCGGTGCAGAAGCTGGGCCTGAATCATGTCGTCATCACCAGCGTGGACCGCGACGACCTGGATGATGGCGGGGCCGAACATTTCGCCCAGACGATTCGCGCCATCCGCCACCGCAGCCCCGCGTCCACCATCGAGGTGCTGGTCCCCGATTTTCTGAAATCGGCCGCCGGTGCGCTGGAGACCGTGGTCGAGGCACGGCCGGATGTGTTCAACCACAACCTTGAAACCGTGCCCGGCCTCTATCCTTCGGTCCGGCCCGGCGCGCGTTATTTCCATTCGCTGCGGCTGTTGCAGCGGGTCAAGGAACTGGATCCGGCGATGTTCACCAAATCGGGCATCATGGTCGGTCTGGGCGAGGACCGGCAGGGCGTGTTGCAGGTGATGGATGACATGCGCGCGGCGGATGTGGATTTCATGACCATCGGCCAGTATCTGCAACCGACGCCGAAACATCACCGCGTGGATCGGTTCGTCACGCCCGAGGAATTCGCAAGCTACGAAAAGACCGCGTTCGGCAAGGGGTTCCTGATGGTCTCGGCCACGCCGTTGACGCGGTCGTCCTATCATGCTGGCGAGGATTTTTCCCGGTTGCGGGCGGCGCGGCTGGAACGACTGGGCCGGGCGTGACGCAACGCAAGGCGGGTTGCAAATTGCCGCGGCCCAAGTGATACCGTCCCCAACGCCGGCCGCCCGAGTCGCCGGCGTGCCAGGGCGAAGGCCCGGTTCCCGTCTGCCATCGGGGACGACAGGCTGCGGGTGTGGCGGAATGGTAGACGCGAGGGTCTCAAACACCCTTTCCGCAAGGAGTGTCGGTTCGAGTCCGACCACCCGCACCAGCCTGTCCCGACATCCTCCTCTTTCCGGCGATTCTCCGCTCATCGGGCGAATCAGCTTTGCGGATTTCCGTCCGTTGGCAACCATTGGTTGTGAACCTATCAGACATTAATCCTTGCGATTGCCGAACCGCCCGCGACCTGACTCAAAAGGCAGGTCTTTCAGAACTAATCGTAAAATTTTAGCTATTCGCGAAACCGCCCCCGATGATAGAGTGATCCCGTTAGGAAGACGTTTCGGAAAGCAGCCAGAACGGCGCGGTTTCGCGGAGGTGAGTGCGACCTCCATGCGGAGGCTCGAACCTGCCTCTGTCCGGAGCGAAAGTTGCAATTGTGTGGTGTAGGTTGAAAAATGGCTGTTGAAGAGCAAATGGTTGCCGTGGTTCCGGCCCCCGTCAATTTAAGTAAATCAGTGCCTTGGGTCTATCGCAGCATGTTCAAGCGTCCGCTTGACGTGCTGATCGTGCTTCTGACTTCGCCGGTCATTCTTCCCGTTGTGATCGCGCTGGCCATTCTGGTCATGCTCGACGGGGGCAAGCCGTTCTATTCGCAGGAACGGGTGGGCAGGGATGGCCGGCGATATCGCATGTGGAAGCTGCGCAGCATGGTCGTCGATGCCGATCAGCGCCTGGCGGATCACCTGGCCAGCGATGACAAGGCGCGCAGCGAATGGGATCTGTCCCAGAAATTGCGCGACGACCCGCGCGTCACCCGCACGGGCCGCCTTCTGCGCAAGTGTTCAATGGACGAGCTTCCGCAATTGTGGAACGTGCTGCGTGGAGACATGAGTCTGGTCGGACCGCGCCCCATGCTTCCCGAACAGCAGGTCATGTACGAGGGCGAGGCCTATTATCGTCTGCGTCCGGGCATCACCGGCTTCTGGCAGACCAGCGAACGCAACCGTTGCAGCTTTTCTTCGCGCGCCTTCTATGATGACCGCTACGAACGTTCGGTCAGCCTGACCACCGACGTGACGCTGCTGTGGCGCACGGTTCTGGTGGTGATGCGCGCCACGGGCTGCTGACGGACCAGTCTTCCGATACGATGGGACCGGCGGTTGTTCACTGCCGGTTTTTTCCTGCCTCGACTGCTAGCGGCGCAGCTTCAGCGCCGCGGCCAGTTCCGCCGGCAGGATCGCCGCGCAGCGCGCATAGCGCGGCATCAGGCGGCGCGGGGCCGTGGCCATGCGCCATGCCCATTCCATCGCCAGCCGGCGCACCCACAACGGCGCGCGGCGCTGGTTCCCGGCCAGGAAATCCAGCCCTGCGCCGATCGAGGCAAAGCCCACCTCCGGTGTTTCGCGCCGACCCCGCGCCGCCAGCAGTTCCTGCTTTGGCGCCCCAAGCGCCAGAAAACACAACCTTGCGCCCGATGCCTGGACCTCTTCCAGCAATCGTCCGGCCGAGGGGCTTGCCGGATCGAAACCCATCGGCGGCGCGATCCGGGCCGCGATGGTGATACCCGGCGCTGCACGGCTCAGGCTTTCGGCGGCCGCGTCCAGCGCCGCCATCGTCGAGCCGACAAGCGCGATGGGTGCGTCTTCCGCTGCGGCAAGCCGCGCCAGCGGAATCACGATGTCCGATCCGGGAACCAGCGTGACCGGCCGCCCGGCACACCGCGACAGCCAGACCACGGGATTGCCGTCGGCGCAGACCAGATCCTGTTCCGCATAGGCCTGGCGGAATTGGGGATCGCTGCGCAACTTGACCAGATGATCCAGGTTCAGCGTGGCCAGCGCGAAACCCTCGCCCTTGTGCAGCCGACGCGCGATTTCGGTCATCAGGGCGGGCATGTCCGGCAGGTTGATCCGGATCGTCCGTCCCTCGTAACTGAACTGCATCACCTCGCGCACTCCACCCTCGCCGCAGCCGTCAGGAGGGCCGCGTTGCCGCCCCCTCTGTGACATGTCCGCGAGGCATCGACAATCTGCCTGATCTATCCCTTGGGCAGATAGGGAATGCCGCCGGCAAGGTCGCTGTCGTCGATGACGTGAAAATCGCTGACGCTGCCCTTTCTGCGGCCTTCCGCGAAGGGGGCGTATTCGGGATCCTCGGCAAAGGCGCGGACCGCCTCGCGCGAGGGGAATTCGATCAGCGCGATCAACGTGCAGCCCGGCGGCGTGCCCTCGATCGTCTCGATATTGCCGCTGCGCGACAGATAGCGGCCGCCGTGCTTGGCCGCGATCTCGTGGACCTTCGCGGCATAGCCCGGCACCCAGGCATCGTCCGTCACGGTGACATTCGCGATCAGATAGACCGGCATCCTGCTTTCCCTCCCTTGCATGATCCGTGCGGCTGCCAGCCTAAATCCGAACATGTCCCCGACCAAGCCCGCCATAGGGCTGAGTATTCGTCCCGATTCTCGGTCGGCACGATCGGCCGACAACGCGGCACCCAGGGTGACGGGTCTTGCGAACTTCTGCCTTCTGCGAAATTTCAGCCCAGCAGCCGCACCAGCCCCAGCGTGACGACCGGAAAGGCGATCAGCGCGGCGATGCGGATGATGTCGCTGATCAGGAAAGGCAGGACGCCGCGGAAGCTTTCGATCATCGGCACGTCCCTTGCCATGCCGTTGATGACGAAGACGTTCATGCCCACCGGCGGCGTGATCAGGCCCACCTCGACCACCACGACCGAGAGGATTCCGAACCAGATCAGGGTCTCCTCGCGCGGCATCCCGAAATCGAGACCCGCGATGATCGGATAGAAGATCGGGATGGTCAGCAGCAGCATGGACATCGAATCCATGACGCAGCCCAGCACCAGATACAGCGCCAGCATCGCCAGCAGGACCAGCATCGGCGTCAGGCCGGAATTCCGGATCGCTTCCGCCAGCAGCATCGGCGTCCGGGTCTGGGCCAGAAAGGCGTTGAAGGTCTCGGCCCCCAGCAGGATCAGGAAGATCATGGCCGAGGTCGTGGCCGTGCCGCGCAGGCATCGCGCGATCCCCGTCAGCCGCATCCCGCCATGCAGCACCGCAAGGACACCGGTGCCGAAGGCGCCGACCGCCGCCGCTTCGGTGGGCGTGAACCAGCCGCGATACATCCCGACGATGACCAGCGCGAAGATCACGATCAGCGACCACGTCTCGCGCAGCGCGCCCATCCGCTGAGCCCATGTCGCGCGTGGGCCGGCCGGACCGTCATCGGGATTGCGGGCGACGAAGATGGCGATCGCGGCCATGTAGCCAAGCGCGGCCAGCACGCCCGGCACCATCGCCGCCACGAACATGGTGGCGATGCTCATCTCGGCCATCAGCGCATAGAGGACCAGGATCACCGACGGCGGGATCAGGATGCCCAGCGTGCCGCCCGCCGCCAGCGAGCCTGTGGCCAGCGCGCCGCTGTAATTGTATCGCTTCATCTCGGGCAGGGCGACCTGTCCCATGGTGGCGGCGGTCGCCAGCGAGGATCCGCAGATCGCGCCGAAGGCCGCGCATCCGCCGATCGAGGCCATCGCCAGTCCGCCCTTGCGATGGCCCAGAAAGGCAGCGGCGGTGCGATACAGCGCCCGGCTCATCCCGGCCTGCGTGGCGAATTCGCCCATCAGCACGAAAAGCGGGATGACCGACAGCGAATAGGTCGAGAACTGGTAGTAGGTCGAGGTTTTCAGGAATGCCAGCAGCGGCGACACACCGGTCCATGCGGCATATCCGCCTACACCCACCGTCATCATCGCGACCCCGATGGGGACACGGATGGCCATCAGCGCCAGCAGCACCGCGAAACCCGTCAGCCCGGCGGCGACGCCGCTCATGCGCGGGCCTTTCCCAGATGGCCGATCATGGTCGCGGCGCAGGTGGCGACCAGCAGCGCCATGGCCGGCAGGATGACGATGAAGCTCCACCACACCGGAATGCGCAGGACCATGGACTGCTCGCCATATTGGCGCATCTCCAGCCCGCCGGGGATCATCCGCCAGAACAGCAGCGCGGCAATCAGCAGGTAGAGCAGATCGCCCAGGGCCTCCAGCCGGTGGTTGAGGCGCGGGCTGGCGTTCTGGGTAAAGAAATCGACCAGGACGTTGCCGCCGGTGGACTGGCACCAGGGCAGAAAGCAGAAGATGGCGATGGCGCTGCCGATCTCGACCAGTTCGAAATCACCGGGAATGGGCGCGCCCAGCAGGCTGCGCCGGGTGACGCTGATCACGGTCATCAGCATCATCGCCAGCAGGGTGATTCCGCCCAAAGCGGCGAACCATCGGCACAGGGCCGACAGCCATCGCGGCAGCGGCACCGGATGGGGGCGTTCGGTCGGATCGTCGCTCATGGCCGTCTCCCTTGAACATGTGCAGATCGGACGCCGCGGGCCGTCACGCTGCCCGGAAGGTATCCGCCCGGCCGCGGCCTGGATCGGGGCCGGGCGCGGGGCCGGGCGCGGCGAGGGGATGGGGATGGATCGCAGCGCAGGGCGCCCGACATGCCCGGTCGCAGCGCCCGCCCCAAGGGCCCCGCGCGCGGGGCCTTGCCCTGCCGCAGCCCTATTTGCCCCGTGCCCCGGCCAGCATCGCCTTGGCATCGTCCAGCATCGCCTGACCGTTTTCGCCCATGGATTTCACCCAGGCGTCGATCACGGGCTGACTGGCCTGTTGCCATTCGCCCAGGCGATCCTCGGGAATCACGACGATATTGTGACCCGCGTCGACCGCCTTCTGACGCTCGGCCGCCTCGGCCTTGTCGAAGGCTTCGCCGGCCAGCGCCGCCAGCGCCGCGCCGGAATTGTCGTCGATCACCTTTTTCAGATCGTCGGGGAGATTGTCGTATTTCGCCTTGTTCATCACCAGCGCCATGACCGAGGTGGACAACCCGCCATTCTCGGTTCCGAATTCGGTGTGATCCTGCGTCACGTTCTCGATGCGCAGGCTGCCGAAAACCTCCCAGGGAATCACCGCGCCGTCTATGACGCCGGTCGTCAGCGCCTGCGGCACTTCGGGGACCGGCATCCCGACGGCGGTCGCGCCAAGCGCGTTCAGCCCGTCGGTCATGGTGCGCGAGGGGGCGCGGATCTTCAGACCCTTCAGGTCGGCCATCGACTGGATCGGCTTGCCCTTGGTGTGGAACTTGTAGGCGGCGGGGGCGTGGATCAGCAGGGGTTTCACATCCTTCAGCTCATCGCCCATGTATTTCGTCTGGTATTCCTGCAAGGCCATCGTCGTCTCGGTCGCGGTGCCGGACATGAAGGGCAACTCGAACGCCTCCGAGGCCGGGAACCGGCCCGGCGTATAGCCCAGCAGCGTCCAGGCCACGTCCACCACGCCGTCGCGGGCCTGATCGAAAAGCTGCGGCGGCTTGCCGCCCAGCTGCATCGACGGGTAGATCTGCACGTCGATCCGGCCGCCCGATTGTTCCTCGACCGCCTTTTCCCAGGGCTCCAGCACGCCCTTCTGGATCGGCGCGTCGGCCGACAGAAAGTGCTGCACGCGCAGGGTTACCTCTTGCGCGGCGCCCGCGCCGGACATCGCGGCCAGCGTGACGCTGGCGATCAGCAAGGTCTTCATGATCTCTCCTCCCTTTGGTTCTATGACAGCCGGGCCTGCATCGCGGCATCGCCCGTATTCGCCTCTGGCGCGAGGATTCGCGACCAGTCATGGCCGGGGGCCAGCCGCGCCAGCGCCCCCGCCAGGGTTTCGGTCTCGTCGGTGGCCAGTTCTGCCAGCGCAGCGGCGACGATCTTCAGCGCATCGCCGCGTGGCATCTGGCGGGCAAGATGAAAGCCCGCCGCCTCGGCCAGCATCGCGCCGCGATCGGCCGCGAAGGTCGCGGCGATCCGATCCGGGCGCGGGGTCAGGCTGCGGGCCAGGTCCAGGGCCAGTCGCAAGGCCGCGCCGGTCCGGATCATCATATCGGGCAGCACCTGCCATTCGATCGCCAGCGCGCTGCCATCGCGTTCCTGGGCATGGATCATCGCCTGATGCAGCGTTCCCACCGCCCCCGCGTTCAGCCGCGCCAGCGCCACCAGCGCCTCGGCCGCGACCGGGTTGGATTTCTGCGGCATGGTCGATGATGCCCCGCCCGTGCCCGCCGCAACCTCGCTGATTTCCGATTGACCCAGCAGGATCAGATCGGCCCCCATCTTGCCCAGCGTCCCGGTGACCAGCGCCAGCCAGCCGCCCAGTTCGCAGATCGCATCGCGGGTTGCGTGCCAGGCCACATCCGGCGCGCCCAGGCCAAGTTCCTCGGCCATGGCGGCCCGGACCGCCCCCATCTGCGGGCTCAGCGCGGCGCCGGTGCCGGCGGCGCCGTGAAGCGAGACGTTCAGCAGGCGCGGCCGCAACTGATCCAGCCGCAGCCGGTGTCGGGGCAGGGGCGCGCGCCAGACGGCGATCTTCGCGCCCAGGGTGGTTGGCGCGGCAATCTGGTATCGCGTGCGTGCAGGGATCGGCAGACCGGCATGGTCGCGCGCCTTTCGATGCAGGACGGCCTCCAGATCGGCCAGCCGATCCTCGACAATCCGCAGGGCATCGCGCAGTTGCAGCACCAGCCCGGTATCCTGGATATCCTGGGAGGTCGCGCCGAAATGCGCCCAGGCACCATCCCCGCCACAGGCGGATTTCAGGGCGGCGATCACCGGCTGCGCCGCGATGCCCGCCGCAGCCATGCCTGCCGCCAGTTCGGACGGGTCCGGCCGCAGATTCTCGGCTGTTTCGGAAACCGACCCCGACGCCGTTTCGGGGATGATCCCGAGCCTTCCCTGCGCGCGCGCCAGCGCGGCCTCGGCCTTCAGCATGGCGGCGATCTGGGCGCGGGCGCCCATGGCCCGGCCCAGTTCCTCATCCCCGAAAAGACCGTCGGTCAGGGTCATGCGGCCCGCAATCCCAGGATCTGCCGCGCCTGCGCCGGGCTGGCCACGGGGCGGTCATACCGGCTGCACAGATCAGCCGCCCGCTGCACCAGCGCCGCGTTCGACGGGGCCAGCGTCTTGCGGTCCAGTCGCACGTTGTCCTCAAGTCCCGTCCGGGCATGGCCGCCCGTCGAGATCGCCCATTCGTTCAGCACGATCTGGTTCTGGCCGATCCCGGCCGCGCACCATGCCGCATTCTCGCCGAACAGCCGCGCGACGGTGGCGCGGTAGAAGTCGAACACCGCGCGATCGACCGGCATCGCGTTCTTCACCCCCATCACGAATTGCACATAGGGCGTGTCGCGGATGCGGCCATCCTTCCACATCTTCGCGGCCTGAAAGATGTGGGACAGATCGAAGGCCTCGATCTCGGGCTTGACGTCGTGGGCAATCATTTCGCCCGCCAGCCAATCGACCAGATCGGGCGGATTGTCATAGACCCGCGTCGGAAAGTTGTTCGAGCCGACCGACAGCGACGCCATCTCGGGCGACAGCGACAGCATGCCGCCCCGCGCCCGCCCCGCACCCGACCGCCCGCCCGTGGAAAGCTGCACGATCATGCCGGGGCAATGCGTCTGGATCCCCTCTTTCAGCGCCGCGAACCGGTCGGGATCGCTGGTGGGTTTGCCCTCGTCGTCGCGGACATGGCAATGCGCGATGCTGGCGCCCGCCTCGAACGCGGCCTGCGTGCTTTCGACCTGTTCGGACAGGGTGACCGGAACGGCGGGATTGTCGGCCTTGGTCGGAACCGAGCCGGTGATCGCCACGCAGATGATGCAGGGTTGGGACATGAGACCCCCTCAGATATCGAA
>NZ_DHXG01000037.1:14210-39078 GCF_002413585.1 Paracoccus sp. UBA5162 | reverse complement strand
CGCGATCAGGGTGGCGCGGCGCTTTTCCCATTCGATCAGGTTGATGACCGGATCGGCGGCATTCGCGTCGGCCTCGTCAGGGAAATACATCCGCGTGTTCAACCCGATATTGATCCCGCGCGCGACGATCCACAAATTCAGATGCGGCGCCTGCACCGATCCGTTCCGCCCCGGAACCGGCCCCGGCTTCACCGTGTCGAAGCCCCATTCGCCGCTGTCGAAGTCGGTGATCACACGCCCCCAGCCGCGAAATCCGTCCTCGACCGGGCCGCCGCCCTCGGGATGGGCGTAATGCCCGTTCGCATTGGCCTGCCAGACCTCCAGCAGGACATCCTTGACCGGGCTTCCCGTGCCGTCGATGACCAGCCCCTCGACCCGGATCCGCTGTCCCTTCGCATTCGGCCCGGCGATGTCGCGGCCCAGTTCCTCGCGATAGATGTCAAAGCCCGCAGCGCCGGGCGCCAGACCGATATGGACATAGGGGCCCGCGGTCTGGGATGCGGATTCGCGCAGATAGTGCAATTCCTGTGGCATCAGTTTCCCTCCAGCCGGTTCTCGAACAGGGTCGAGCGGCGGCCGCGCAGCACAATGTCGAATTTATAGGCGATGGAATCCAGCGGGATCGTGGCGTTCAGATCCAGTTTCGCCGTCAATTGCTGGACCGCGTCCCTGTCGGGGATGGCATGGACGATGGGGCAATGCGCGATCAGCGGGTCGCCCTCGAAGTAAAGCTGGGTGATGAGTCGCTGCAGAAAGCCCGATCCGAAGACCGAGACATGGATATGGGCGGGGCGCCAGTTATTGACGCGGTTGCGCCACGGATAGGCGCCGGGCTTGATCGTGCGAAAGGCGTATTGTCCGTTCTCGTCGCTCAGCGTTCGCCCGCAGCCGCCGAAATTGGGGTCGATCGGGGCAAGATAGGTGTCCTTCTTGTGACGATAGCGCCCGCCCGAATTGGCCTGCCAGATCTCGACCAGGGTATTGGGGACCGGGCGCGCGTTTTCATCCAGCACGCGGCCATGGACGATGATCCGTTCGCCCACAGGATCGCCGGTTTTGGCGTAGTTGCGGATCAGATCGTTGTCGATCGGGTCGATGTCGGCATGGCCGAACCGCGGGCCGGTGATCTCGCTGATGGTGTTTTCCAGCGAGATCATCGGCCAGCGCGGGCTGCGGGCCACGCTGGTCTTGTATTTCGGGGTCAGCGCAGGCGGATGCAGGCTGCGGTCGCGCTGGTGGTATTCGGCGGGTTTCATTCGCTGACCTCCCCTTGCCGGGCATCCATCTGGGCATAGGTGTCCCGCGCCAGTTTCAGCGCGTGATTGGCGCGCGGCACGCCGGCATAGATCGCGACATGCTGAAACGCCTCGCGCACGTCCCGAGGGCTGGCCCCGGTCTGCGCGGTGGCACGGATATGCATTGGAATTTCTTCGAAATTGCCGGTTGCGGCCAGCAGCGCCAGCGTCAGCATGGATCGTTCGCGGCGCGTGATGCCGTCGCCGGCCCAGACGGTGCCCCAGGCGAAACGGGTGATCAGATCCTGGAACGGCGCATCCAGATCGGTTCTTTCGGCTTCGGCGCGATCGACATGGGCATCGCCCAGAACCTCGCGCCGGACCTTCATCCCTTGCGAATGGGTGTCAGACATGACCGATCTCCTTCAGGAAGCGGGTGATGATGGCGGCGTATTCGCGCGGCGTTTCCACGCAGGGAATATGGCCCGCGCCGGGGATCACGTCCATGCGCGCGCCCGGAATCAGATCGGCCGTGGCCTGCACCATCCCGGGCGGGGTGGCGCCGTCCCGATCGCCCGCGATCATCTGCACCGGCAGGCGCAGGCCGGTCGCCTGCTTGCGCAGATCGGCGGCCGCGATGGCCTCGCAGCAGGCGGCATAGCCTTCCAGGGGCTGACGCTCCAGCATCCGCTGCCAGGGCGACGCGGCCCCGCTGGCGCGGAAGCCGGCCGAGAACCAGCGCTCCATCGTCGCCGGTCCGATGCTGGCCAGACCATCGGCGCGGATGGCGGCGACCCGGTCGCGCCACATCGCCGCCTCGCCGATCTTTGCGGCGCTGTTCGACACGACCAGCCCGGCCAGCAGACCCGGATGCCGCAGCGCCAGCGACAATCCGATCAGCCCGCCGATGGACAGGCCCACGAAAACCGGCCGCGAAAGGCCGAGATGCGCGATCAGTCCGGCGGCATCATCCGCAAGCGCGTCCATGGTGCAGGGGCCGGGCGCGTCCTGCGACAGGCCGTGGCCGCGCTTGTCATATCGCACCACCCGCAGACCGTCGGGAAGATGGGGCAGCAGCCGGTCCCAGACCCGCAGATCGGTGCCCAGCGAATTGGCGAAGACCAGCGCCGGACCATCGCCGGGACCGTCATCGGCGTAATGCAGGTCAACCCCGTTGATCGTCGCGCTCAGCATCAGTATGGCAGCCCCACGTAATTTTCCGCAAAGGCGCGCTGCTGTGCGGGATTGTCGCGCAGAAAAGCCAGTTCGGCCTGCTGCATCTTCAGATCGAAGGGGTTCTGATCCGGATAGCGGTGCAGAAGACTGCTGAACCACCAGCTGAAGCGTTCGGCCTTCCAGACCCGCAGCAGCGCCCGTTCGGAATAGCGCTCGATCCCCTCGCGATCCCGTTCCTCGTAGAATTGCGCCAGCGCATGATAGAGGTAATGCACATCGCTGGCGGCAAGATTCAGTCCCTTGGCGCCGGTCGGCGGCACGATATGGGCGGCATCGCCGCACAGGAACAGCCGCCCCCACCGCATCGGCTCGGTCACGAAGGATCGCAGCGGGGCGATGGATTTCTCGATGCTCGGGCCGGTCGCCAGGCGTGCGGCGATCTCTTCGGGCAGGCGGCGGCGCAACTCGGCCCAGAAGGCGGCGTCGGTCCAGTCCTCGGGATGGTCGGACAGCGCGCACTGGATGTAGTAGCGCGACAGATTGTCGTTGCGCATCGAACACAGCGCGAAACCGCGTTCGGAATTGGCATAGATCAATTCCTCGTCGACCGGCGGCGTGCGCGACAGCACGCCAAGCCAGCCGAAAGGATAGGTCTTTTCGTATTCCCGCCGCAGATTCAGCGGGATGGCCTGACGGCTGATGCCGTGAAAGCCGTCGCAGCCGGCCACGAAGTCGCAGTCGATGCGGTGTTCCGCGCCGCTCTGCGCGTAGGTCACGAAGGGCGCGTCGCCATCGGCATCGTGGATGGCGACGTGATCGACCTCGAAGACGGTCCGCGCGCCCGTCGCCGCCCGTGCATCATAGAGATCGCGCGTCATCTCGGTCTGGCCATAGACGATCACCGGCTTGCCGGTCAGCGCCTTGAAATCGACATGAAAGATTTCGCCTCCGGCGGCGATCCGGGTGCCGTCATGCACGAAACCTTCGGCGCGAAGCCGGTTGGCGACCCCGGCCTCTTCCAGCAACGCGACCAGTCCCGATTCCAGCACGCCCGCGCGGATCCGACCCAGCACATAGTCGCGGGTCTTGCGTTCCAGCACCACGGCCTCGATGCCGCGCTTGTGCAGAAGCTGGCCCAGAAGCAGGCCCGCCGGACCGCCGCCGATGATCACGACCTGTGCGCGCATGATGCCCTTCCCCTCTCCGGTCGCAAGACTTGCATATGGAAATCGAAAGGTAAAATGAGATATGTGGCAGAATACTTACCAGAAAGCGCAATCATGGACCGACGCATCAAGATCCGCCACTTGCAGACCTTCACCGAGATCGTGCGCCAGCGCAGTCTGAAAGGCGCGGCCCGGCGGCTTTTGCTGACCCAGCCGGCCATCTCGCGAACGCTGTCGGAACTGGAGGAAATCCTGGGCGCCGAGCTGCTGACCCGCGGCCGCGGCGGTATCGCGCTGACGCCCGAGGGCGAATTCTTCCTGCCCCATGCGCAGACCAGCCTCGCGGCGCTGGAACAGGGCCTGGCGGGAATCGCACAGGCCGGCGGCGCGGGGGTGGCGCAGATGCGACTGGGGGCGCTGCCTTCGGTCGCGGCGCGATTGATGCCCGAGGTGCTGGTCGAACTCGGTCGCATGGAGGCCGATCTGCGGCTGGTCATCACGGACGGGCCGCACGGCTATCTGACGGCGCTGCTGCGCGACGGCCAGCTTGATGCCGTGATCGGGCGGCTGGGCGCGCCCGAGACGATGCGCGGCCTCAGCTTTACCCAGCTTTATCTGGAGCGGGTGGCGGTGGTGGTGCGGCCCGGCCATCCGATCCTGGCCGATCCCGACCTGCGGCGGATCGGCGATTGGCCGGTGATCTATCCGCCGCCCGGTTCGGCCATCCGGCCATTCGTGGAACGATTGCTGATCGCGCAGGGCATCCCGGTTCCGCGGCGCCGGGTGGAAAGCGTCTCGGGCGAATTCGGCCGCGTCCAGACGCGACACAGCGACGCCATCTGGTTCATCTCGGCCGGGGTCGTGGCCCGCGACATCAGTGAAGGCACGCTGACGCGGCTGCCGGTCGAGACGGCAATGACCGAAGGCCCGATCGGCCTGATGCGGCGCGCCGATGCACGGCCCGATCCGGCGCAGGACATGTTCGCCTTGGCCGTTCGGCGGGCGCTGGCCCGGCCGGGCTTTGCCGCCTGAGCAGGCACCTTGCGTCATATTCGGGCAGGTTCCGCGAAAGCGGCGTTTCGGGGGTTGTCCTTGGCCGATCCGGCCGGTAGGTTCCGGGCGATGCGCCGGCGCTCGGCCGCTTGCGTGCTTTCGACATGACAATTGATCAGGATTGGCGGGCCGCATGACGACGCTGAAACGGTTCCTTGTTCTTTCGGGTCTCTGCGCGGTTCTGGCGCAGCCCGGCGCGGTGCTGGCCCAGCAGCCCGGCGGTGGCGAGGCGCCGCCGCCGAAGGTGACGGTGGTCACGTTGCAGGCACGGGACGTGACGCTGACGGCCAGCCTGCCGGGTCGCGTCGTCGCTTCGGCCGAGGCCGAGCTGCGCCCACAGGTCGCCGGTCTCATCACCGAGCGATTGTTCGAGGAAGGCAGCCCCGTCCGCGCCGGCGATCCGCTGTACCGGATCGACCCTCGCAGCTATGAAGCCGCCCTCGCACAGGCCGAGGCATCGCTGTCGCAGGCCCAGGCGCAAGCCTCTGCCGCCGCCCGCGACGCCGAGCGGGTCGGCGCGCTGCGCGACCGCCGCGTCGCCAGCGAACAAAGCCAGGACAGTGCCATTGCCGCCCGCGACGCGGCCGAGGCGCAGGTGAAGGCCGCCGAGGCGCAGGTGCAGGCGGCGCGGATCGAGCTGGACCGGACCACGATCACCGCCCCCATAGACGGGGTGATCGGTCTGGCCCAGGCCAGTCCCGGCGCCCTGGTCACGGCTGGTCAGGCCAGCCCGCTGGCGGTGATCCGGCGCATCGATCCGGTGCGCGTGGACGTCACCCAGTCAGCGGCCGAGATCCTGCGCTGGCAGCGCCAGGGGGCCGATGCCGCGCTGCCGGCGGGCGCTGACCGCACTGTCGCGCTGCGTCTGGCCGATGGCAGCAGCTACGAATACACCGGCTCGCTGACCGCGGCCGAGCCGCGCGTGGACGAGACGACCGGAGTCGTGACCCTGCGGCTGGAATTCGCCAATCCCGACGGCTTCCTGTTGCCCGGCATGTATGTGCTGGCCGAAATTCCGCAGGGCCAGATCAAGGACGCGATCCTCGCCCCGCAAGAGGGGGTGACCCGCGACCGACGCGGCCGCCCCGTCGCCATGGTCGTGAATGCCGACAACGTGGTCGAGCAGCGGCAACTGGATATCGTGCAGGATCGCGGCAACAACTGGGTCGTTCGCGACGGCCTGTCGGCGGGCGACCGCCTGATCGTCGCCGGTCTTCAGCGTATCGGGGCGGGCATGACGGTCGCGCCCGAGGAACGCCCGGCCGATCCGGCCGGCGGCCAGCAGGGCAAGCCGGAAAAGCCGTCCGGAACGGCCAATCCCGCGCAGGCGGATCCGGGCGCATCCGGTGACGATGCCTCCGGCGCACCGGCCTCGGACAATGCCGCGACCGGGAGGGATGCGACCGGCAACGCAAGCAAGGCCGAAACGGCGGGCGCCTTGTCCCAGGGCGCGAATGCCCGGGACGGGTCGGCCGCACCGGCCCCGGACGCGCAGCCCGCCGCCGAATGAACCGCTTCTGACCACGCCCGGATAGGACGATTTCCCATGGCCCGCTTCTTCATCGACCGTCCGGTTTTCGCCTGGGTGATCTCGATCCTGATCATGGGCGTGGGCGTGCTGTCGATCCTGACCCTGCCCATTGCCCAATATCCGCAGATCGCGCCGCCCTCGGTCGCGATCCGGGCCGCCTATCCGGGCGCGTCGGCCGATACCGTCGCCAATACCGTGACCCAGATCATCGAACAGCAGATGACCGGACTGGACGGGCTGCGCTATATCTCGTCGTCGTCCAGTTCCTCGGGCACCTCGCAGACCACGCTGACCTTCGAGACCGGGACCGATGCCGACATCGCCCAGGTCCAGGTCCAGAACAAGCTGTCCCAGGCCACGCCGCTGCTGCCCGAGGCCGTGCAGAGGCAGGGCGTGACGGCGCAGAAATCCTCGGCCGGGTTCCTGATGGTCGTGGGCCTGATCGGGGACGAGAATTACGACCAGACCGACCTGTCGGACTATCTGGTCACGAATCTCGTCGATGATCTCAGCCGGATCGAGGGCGTGGGCAGCGTGCAGGTCTTTGGCGCGAAATACGCAATGCGGATCTGGCTGGATCCGTCGAAACTGGCCAATTACCAGATCACGCCATCCGATGTCGTCGCCGCGGTCTCGGCCCAGAACACGCAGATTTCGGCCGGCGCCTTCGGCAGCCAGCCCGCGCCCGAGGGTCAGCAGCTCAACGCCACCGTCACCGCGCAATCGCTGCTGTCCACGCCCGAGGATTTCCGCCAGATCGTGCTGCGGGCCGAGGAAAGCGGCGGCCTCGTGTTGCTGCGCGACGTGGCCCGCGTCGAGATCGGGGCCGAGAATTACAGCACGGCGGGAACCTATAACGGGCGCCCCTCATCGGGGATGGCGATCAGTCTTGCGCCGGGTGCCAATGCGCTGGACACGGCCAATCTGGTCAAGGCGCGGATGGCGGAATTCGCCCGGTTCTTCCCCGAAGGCGTGGACTACGTGATCCCCTTCGACACCTCGCCCTTCGTCAAGATCTCGATCGAGGAGGTGGTCAAGACCCTGATCGAGGCCATCGCGCTGGTTACCGTGGTGATGTTCGTCTTCCTGCAAAGCTGGCGCGCGACGCTGATCCCGACCCTGGCCGTGCCCATCGTCCTGCTGGGGACGTTCGGGATCATGGCGGTCTTCGGCTTTACCATCAACACCCTGACCATGCTGGCCATGGTTCTGGCGATCGGCCTTCTGGTCGACGACGCCATCGTCGTGGTCGAGAATGTCGAACGCATCATGGAGGAAGAAGGACTTTCCCCGCGCGAGGCGACGCGCAAATCCATGGGCCAGATCACCGGCGCGCTGGTCGGCATCGCGCTGGTGCTGTCGGCGGTCTTCGTGCCGATGGCGTTCTTTCCCGGCTCGACCGGCGTGATCTATCAGCAATTCGCGATCACGATCGTCTCGGCCATGGCGCTGTCGGTGGTCGTCGCGCTGACCCTGACGCCGGCGCTCTGCGCGCAGCTTCTGAAACCCGCGCATGGCAAGAGGCGCGGGTTCTTCGGGCTGTTCAACCGCGGCTTCGACGGCACCACGCGCGGCTATACCGGCCTTGTCGGCTGGATCGTGCGCCGGCCGCTGCGGGTGCTGCTGATCTATGCCGCCCTTGGTGCGGCGATGGTCTTTCTGTTCCTGCGCACGCCCGAAGGTTTTCTGCCGGATGAGGATCAGGGCATCATGTTCGTGCTGGTGAACGGGCCGACCGGGGCCACGACCGAACGGACCAGGGCGGTTCTGGATCAGGTCGAGAATTACTTCATGAACGAGGAAGGCGATGTGGTCGACAGCATGTTCGCCGTCGCCGGGTTCAGTTTCGCGGGGCAGGGTCAGAACGTGGGCATCGCCTTCGTGCGGCTGAAGGACTGGAACCAGCGTCCCGATCCGTCGCAGTCGGTGCAGGCGCTGGCGGGCCGGGCCTTCGGCGCGCTGAGCCAGATCCGGGACGCGATGGTGTTCCCGATCGTGCCGCCCTCGGTGATCGAGCTTGGCAATGTCTCGGGCTTCGACTTCTACCTTCAGGCGCGCGGCGGCCAGAGCCACGAACAACTGCTGGAGGCGCGCAACCAGTTGCTGGGAATGGCGGCCCAGAGCCCGCTGATCGCGCAGGCCCGTCCCTCGGGCCTGGAAGACGCGGCGCAGTTCAATCTCGACATCGACTGGCGCAAGGCGGGGGCGATGGGGGTGACGGCCGACAACGTGGCCACGCTGCTTCAGATCGCCTGGACCGGCGCCTATGTGAATGATTTCGTCGATCGTGGCCGGATCAAGCGGGTCTATGTCCAGGGCGAGGCGGATTCGCGCGCCGGACCCTCGGATCTGGACAAGTGGCGGGTGCGCAACGCGACCGGCGGGCTGGTGCCGTTCGCGAACTTCGCGGAGGGCGAATGGACCTTCGGGCCGCAGGGTCTGAACCGCTATAACGGCATTCCTTCGATGCAGATCCAGGGCAGTCCCGCGCCGGGTGTGTCCTCGGGCGACGCCATGGCCGAGATCGAGCGGCTGGTCGGCCAGTTGCCCGGCGGTTTCGATGTCGCATGGACGGGCCTGTCGCTGGAGGAACGGCAGGCCGGGGACCAGACGATGCTGCTTTATGCGCTGTCGCTGGCCGCCGTGTTCCTGTGCCTGGCGGCGCTTTACGAAAGCTGGTCGATCCCGCTGGCGGTGATCCTGGTCATGCCCATCGGAATCCTCGGCGCCCTTGCCGGCGCCTGGGCGGGGGCCTTCGACAACGGGGTCTTCTTCCAGGTCGGATTGCTGACGGTGATCGGGCTGACCGGCAAGAACGCGATCCTCATCGTCGAATTCGCGCGCGAGCAGTCGCAGGCCGGGATGCCGCTGTTCAAGGCCGTGGTCGAGGCCGCGCGCCAGCGGTTCCGCCCGATCATCATGACCTCGATCGCCTTTTCGCTGGGTGTCCTGCCGCTGGTCCTGTCTTCGGGCGCGGGCGCGAACGGGCGCAACGCCATCGGCGCGACCGTGCTGGGCGGAACCCTGGCCGCCACCGCGTTGGGTATCCTGTTCGCGCCGCTGTTCTACGTGCTGATGCGCCGCCTGCTGGGCCGCAAGGACCAGTTCGACTGAGGCCGGGGATGGCCGCGCGTCTCTTCACGCCGCGGCGCGCGGCCCCTGGATACGACCCGCGGGCCTTGCCTGCCTCTGGGAGAGACCGCCTTGATCGACAAGCTGGAAATGTTCCTTGCCGTCGCGAAAGAACGTCATTTCGGCCGCGCCGCCACCAGCCTGGGCATAACCCAGCCCACCCTGTCTGCCGGCATCAAGCAGCTTGAGGAACAGCTTGGCGTCCTGCTGATCTTTAGAGGCTCGCGCTTTGGCGGCCTGACGCCCGAGGGGCAGGCGGCACTGATCTGGGCACGCAGGATCGTCGGCGACAGCCGCCAGTTGCGCGAAGAGATGCGGGCCACCCGGCACGGCCTGTCGGGACGGTTGCGCATCGCTGTCATCCCGACCGCGCTGACCTGGGCCGCGCGGATCAGCGCCCGCTTCGGCCGGGCCCATCCGAACGTCGCCTTCACCATCCTGTCGCGCAATTCGGTCGAGATTTTGCAGATGATCGACGATCTCGACGTCGATGCGGGGATTTCCTATCTGGACAACGAACCGCTGGGCAAGGTCTCGACCGTGCCGCTTTACGACGAACGCTACATGCTGGTCTGCGACCCGGGCAGCGATCTGGCGGGTCGCGATCGCGTGGCATGGGCTGATCTGGACGGGCAGCGGCTGTGCCTGCTGACCTCGGACATGCAGAACCGGCGGATCATCAATCGCAACCTTTCGGCCGCCGGGGTGACGCCGCAGGCCAGCGTCGAATCCGGCTCGACCGTGGTGCTGGTCTCCCATGTGGTCGAGGGGGGCTGGGTCACCATCCTGCCCGAGGATATCGCCGCCTTTCTGGGCCACGGCAAGAACCTGCGCCTGATCCCGCTGGAAAAGCCGCAGACGATTCACGCCGTGGGTCTGGTCGCGCCGTGGCGCGAACCGCATACGCCGGTGCTGGAGGCGCTGTTGGCCGAGGCGCGGCGGCTGGTTGTCGATAGGTAATTTCTATCGACTGACGGAATTGCGTTATTGATTTTCCATTGCCGGACCTGTTTGCTGAAGCCACGGGACCGTCGAAAGGCCAGCCATGCATCACGATGCGCAAGCCCCGACCGAGAACGAGATTCGCGCGGTCGCCGCGCCGCTCGCCTCGCTCGAAGGGCCGTTACTGCCGATGCTGCACGCGGTGCAGCACGAATACGGCTGCGTGCCCGAAGCCGCGGTGCCGGTTCTGGCCGATCTGCTGAACCTGTCGCGGGCCGAGGTCCACGGTGTCGTCAGCTTCTACCACGATTTCCGCAAGGCTCCGGCGGGAAAGCATATTCTGCGCCTCTGCCGGGCCGAGGCCTGTCAGTCCATGGGCGGCCAAGCCCTGGCCGAGGCGACCCTGGCAAGGCTGGGCATCGGCTGGCACGACACCACGGCCAATGGCGCGGTCACGGTCGAGCCGGTCTATTGCCTGGGCCTGTGCGCCTGCGCCCCCGCCGCCATGCTGGACGACCGCGTCGTCGCGCGACTGGATGCGGCCCGCCTTGACAGATTGCTGGCCGAGGCCGGCGCATGAGGATCTGGGTTCCCATGGACAGCGCCGCGAAGGCCGTCGGCGCCGACGAGGTGGCCGAAACCATCGCCCGCGAGGCCGCATCACGCGGAATTGACGTGCGGATCATCCGCAACGGCTCGCGCGGCATGATCTGGCTGGAACCCCTGGTCGAGATCGACCGCGGAGACGGGCGCGTGGGCTACGGCCCCGTCGCGCCCGAGGATGTGGCCGCGCTGCTGGACGGCAAGCTGGAAAGCCTGGGCCCGGTCGAGGCGATCCCGTTCTTTGCCCGCCAGACCCGTTTGACCTTCGCGCGCTGCGGTTTGACCGATCCGCTGGATTACGACGATTACCAGGCCCATGGCGGTCTGGCCGGATTGCGCCGGGTCATTGCCATGAGCCAAGAGGAGATCGTGCAGGAGGTCACCGCCAGCGGGCTGCGCGGGCGGGGCGGTGCGGGCTTTCCCACCGGCATCAAGTGGAAGACGGTGATGCAGGCCGAGGCCATGCAGAAATACATCGTCTGCAACGCCGATGAGGGCGACAGCGGCACCTTCGCCGACCGCATGATCATGGAGGGCGATCCCTTCACCCTGATCGAGGGCATGGCGATCGCGGGGATCGGCGTGGGTGCGACGCGCGGCTATGTCTATCTGCGCAGCGAATATCCCGATGCGATCCGGGCAATGAACGCGGCGGTCGGGATCGCGCGCAGGCGCGGCCTGCTGGGCCCATCCGTTCTGGGATCGGATCACGCCTTCGAGATGGAGATCCGCGTGGGCGCGGGCGCCTATGTCTGCGGCGAGGAAACCAGCCTGCTCAACAGCCTCGAAGGCAAGCGCGGCGTGGTGCGCGCCAAGCCGCCGCTGCCGGCGCTGGAAGGATTTCTGGGCAAGCCGACCGTGGTCAACAACGTCATCACGCTGGCCACGATCCCCGTGATCTTCGAGAAGGGCGCCGACCATTACGCGGGCTTCGGCCATAACAGGTCGCGCGGCACTGCGACGCTGCAGATCGCCGGCAATGTGAAACGCGGCGGATTGTTCGAGGCCGGATTCGGCCTGACTTTGGGCGAGGTCGTCAACGACGTCGCCGGCGGCACCGCCAGCGGCCGGCCCGTGAAGGCGGTGCAGGTCGGCGGACCGCTGGGCGCCTATCTGCATGAGGGTCAGTTCGACACCAGGATGGGCTACGAGGAATTCGACGCCGAGGGCGGGCTGATCGGCCATGCCGGGCTGGTCGTGTTCGACGACAGCGCCGACATGCTGCGCATGGCGCGCTTCGCGATGGAGTTCTGCGCCATCGAATCCTGCGGCAAATGCACGCCCTGCCGCATCGGCGCGGTGCGTGGGGTCGAGACCATCGACCGCATCGCCGCCGGCGATCCCGCCGCCGCCGAATTGCTGACCGATCTGTGCGAGACGATGAAGGACGGCTCGCTCTGCGCGCTTGGCGGCTTCACCCCGTTCCCGGTCATGTCCGCACTGCGCCATTTCCCCGACGACTTCGCGACCCGCAAGGAGGCCGCCGAATGAAGGACTTCATCATCCCGCAATTCCCGCCCGGTTCCGATCCGCAGGACGAGCGCGACATGGGAACGCCCGCCCGGTCGGGCGCCCCCGTCAGCCTGAGCATCGACGGTTTCGCGGTGACAGTGCCCGAGGGCACTTCGGTCATGAGGGCCGCGGCCGAGGCCGGGATCATGGTTCCCAAGCTCTGCGCCAGCGACAATATGGAAGCCTTTGGATCCTGCCGCCTCTGCGTCGTCGAGATCGAGGGCCGCAAGGGCACGCCCGCATCCTGCACCACGCCCGTGGCGGAAGGCATGGTCGTTCACACCCAGTCCGGCAAGGTCAAGCGCATCCGCAAGGGGGTGATGGAGCTGTATATCAGCGATCACCCGCTGGATTGCCTGACCTGCGCGGCCAATGGCGATTGCGAATTGCAGGATGCGGCGGGGCAGGTGGGTCTGCGCGACGTGCGCTATGCGCCCGGCCAGAACCATTTCGATCCCTCGGGCAGCGGCGCGCGCAGCCAGGCCGAGGCGCGGCTGCGGATGCCGGTCGATCAGGCCAATCCCCGTTATGTGCCGAAGGACGAAAGCAACCCCTATTTCACGTTCGATCCGTCGAAATGCATCGTCTGTTCGCGCTGCGTCCGGGCCTGCGAAGAGGTGCAGGGCACCTTCGCGCTGACCATCGAGGGGCGCGGCTTCGACAGCAAGGTCAGCGCCGGGGCGGCGACCGACGATTTCCTGCATTCCGAATGCGTCAGTTGCGGTGCCTGCGTGCAGGCCTGTCCGACCGCGACCTTGCAGGAAAAATCCGTGATCGAGATGGGCACGCCGCATCGGTCGGTCATCACCACCTGTGCCTATTGCGGCGTCGGATGCAGCTTCAAGGCAGAGCTGAACGGCGATCAGCTTGTCCGCATGGTCCCCTACAAGCATGGCAAGGCGAACCGGGGCCATTCCTGCGTCAAGGGCCGCTTCGCCTATGGCTATGCCAACCACCGCGACCGCATCCTCAAGCCGATGATCCGCGACCGCATCGACGAGCCCTGGCGCGAGGTCGAATGGGACGAGGCTCTGGCCTTTGCCGCCGGCCGGATGAGTGCGTTGCAGCAGAAATACGGCCGCCGGTCGATCGGCGTCATCACCTCAAGCCGCTGCACCAACGAGGAAACCTACCTGGTGCAGAAACTGGCGCGGGCGGTGTTTCTGAACAACAACACCGATACCTGCGCCCGGGTCTGCCATTCGCCGACCGGCTACGGACTGGGCAAGACCTTCGGCACCTCGGCCGGCACGCAGGATTTCGACAGTGTCGAGAAGGCCGATGTGGTGATGATCATCGGTGCCAATCCGACCGATGGCCACCCGGTCTTCGCCAGCCGGCTGAAAAAGCGGCTGCGTCAGGGCGCGCGGCTGATCGTCGTGGATCCGCGCCGCACCGATATCGTGCGCAGCCCGCATGTCGAGGCAGCCTATCACCTGCCGCTGCGGCCGGGCACCAACGTCGCCGTCGTCACCGCAATGGCGCATGTCATCGTGACCGAGGGGCTGGTGGACGAAGCGTTCATCCGCGAGCGCTGTGACTGGGACGAATTTCAGCATTACGCCGAATTCGTCAGTCAGGACCGCCACAGCCCCGAAACCATGCAGCCGCTGACCGGCGTTCCCGCCGCCGATCTGCGTGCCGCCGCGCGGCTTTACGCGACCGGCGGCAACGGGGCGATCTATTACGGTCTGGGCGTGACCGAACATTCCCAGGGCTCGACCACGGTCATGGGGATCGCCAACCTTGCGATGCTGACCGGCAATGTCGGACGCGAGGGCGTCGGCGTGAACCCTCTGCGGGGGCAGAACAACGTCCAGGGTTCCTGCGACATGGGCAGCTTTCCGCATGAACTGCCCGGCTATCGCCATGTGAAACTGCCCGATGTCCGCAAGATCTTCGAGACGGCGTGGGGGGTCGAGATCGACCCCGAACCCGGCCTGCGCATCCCCAACATGCTTGATGCGGCGGTCGAGGGAACGTTCAAGGGGCTTTACTGCCAGGGCGAGGATATCCTGCAATCGGACCCCGATACCCACCATGTCGCGGCGGGCCTGAAGGCGATGGAATGCGTCATCGTCCATGATCTGTTTCTGAACGAGACCGCGAATTACGCCCATGTCTTCCTGCCGGGTTCGTCCTTCCTCGAAAAGGAGGGCACCTTTACCAATGCCGAACGCCGCATCAACCGCGTCCGCCGGGTCATGGCGCCGCTGAACGGTTTCGAGGACTGGGAGGTGACGCAGGCCCTGGCCAACGCGATGGGCGCGAACTGGACCTATACCCATGCCAGTCAGATCATGGACGAGATCGCGGCGACCACCCCCACATTCGAAGGCGTCAGCTTTGCCCTTCTGGAAGAGAAGGGATCGGTCCAGTGGCCCTGCAACGAGGCCGCGCCCGAAGGCACGCCGACGATGCATGTGGATCACTTCGTGTCGGGCAAGGGCCATTTCATCGTCACCGAATATCTGCCGACCGACGAGAAGTCCGGGCCGCGTTTCCCGCTGCTGCTGACCACGGGGCGGATCCTGTCGCAATACAATGTGGGCGCGCAGACGCGGCGGACCGCGAATGTCGTCTGGCACCCCGAGGACGTTCTGGAAATCCACCCCCACGACGCCGAGACGCGCGGCGTGAACCAGGGCGACTGGGTGCGGCTGGCCAGCCGATCGGGCGAGACGACGCTGCGGGCGACCCTGACCGACCGGGTGGCGCCGGGCGTGGTCTACACGACCTTCCACCATCCGGCGACGCAGGCCAATGTCGTGACCACGGATTTTTCGGACTGGGCGACGAACTGTCCGGAATACAAGGTGACGGCAGTGCAGGTCAGTCCCTCGAACGGGCCTTCGGACTGGCAGGAATGCTATAACGAACAGGCCGAACGCGCCCGCCGCATCCTGCCCGCCGCGGAATGACAACGCTGCCCGATCCCCTGGCCCGCGTGCAGGCGGTCCATGTCCGGCCGGGCAGCCGCGCCGCCGCGCAGCGTGTCGTGCCCGAGGAAACGCCGGTCGCACTGGTCTATGACGGCACCACCCACGCGGTGATGATGGCGACGCCCGCCGATATCGAGGATTTCGCGATCGGCTTCTCGCTGACCGAAGGGATCGTGACCGGGACCGGTCAGATCGCCTCGTGCGAGATCGTGACCCACGACAAGGGCGTCGAGGCGCGGATCTGGCTGGCCGAGGACCGGGGCGATGCGCTGGCCGCGCGGCGGCGCACGCTGGCCGGACCGGTGGGCTGCGGGCTGTGCGGGATCGACAGCCTCGATCAGGCGGTGCGCGCGCTGCCCGATCGCCACGGCGCGGGCCCGGTGCTGAGCGTCGAAGAGATCGCCGGCGCCACCGAATCCCTGCGCGGCTGGCAGCCGCTGCACGACCAGAGCCGGGCGGTCCACGCCGCCGGGTTCCTGATGCCAGGCAAGGGCGTGGTCCTGGCACGCGAGGATGTGGGACGGCACAACGCGCTGGACAAGCTGATCGGCGCGATGGCACGGCAGGGTCATCAGGCGGGGCAGGGCGCCTTCGTGCTGACCAGCCGCGTCTCGGTCGAGATGGTGCAGAAATGCGCCATGGCGGGCGGCTGTGTGCTGATCGCCGTCTCCGCCCCCACTGCCCATGCCCTGCGGCTGGCAACGGGCGCGGGCATCACCCTGGCCGCCTTCGCGCGCGGCGAGGGATTCGATCTGTTCTGCCACCCCGAACGCCTGCGGGACGAGGTTTCCGATGTCGCCTGAAAAGATGGTCGTCATGGCCAACCAGATCGCCGCCTTTTTCAACACCCAGCCGGGGGATCCGGCGCCGAAGGTCGCGGCCCATCTGGCCGATTTCTGGGAACCCCGGATGCGGACGCAGTTGCAGGATTACATTCGCGCCGGCGGCGCTGGCCTCGACCCCAGCGTCGAGGCCGCCGCAAGGCTTCTGCGGGACTGACCCCATCGCCATTCGCGGCGGCTGAAATGGCCTTCACGAGATCCTGATGTCGCAGCACCCCGGCCTGTCGTGCCGTTCTTTGCCTTTGCGTGAAACCCGGCTGCCAGTCGCGGGTTGGATCCGCAAAGGCATGAAGAACCGCGGGAGCAGGAAATGTCCGAGACGCTGGATCTGTCGCGACTGCGCGTATGCGTGGTGATGAACCGGGGCTCGGGCCGCGGAAAGGAGAAACGACTGCGCGGCCAGATCGAGGACGCACTGAAGCCGCGCTGCGCGCATTTCGAGATCCGTCCCACGACACGCGGCAGCGATCTGACCGACATGGCGCGGCAGGCGGTCGGCGACGGCTTTGGCCTGATCATCGCCTGCGGCGGCGATGGCACGCAATCGGCAGTGGCCGGGGCGCTGGCCGGGACAGAGGCCGTCATGGGTATTCTGCCCGGCGGAACCTTCAACTACTTTGCCCGCGACCTGGGCGTCGGCGAGACGATCGAGGATGCGCTGGAGACCATCTGCAACGGTTGCGCCCGTCCGATCGACATCGGCCAGATCGAAAATCTCATCTTTCTGAACAATGTCAGCCTTGGCGCCTATCCACATATCCTGAAGACCCGTGAAAGCATCTACAAGCGCTGGGGCCGGTCGCGGATCGCGGCCTATTGGTCGGTGCTGGTCGCCCTGCGCCGCCTGCGCCACCCGATGCAATTGAAAGCCCGCGTGAACGGCGATACGCGCGATGTCACGACCGCGCTGGTCTTCGTCGCCCGCAGCGCCTATCAGCTGGACAATTTCGGGCTGGAAGGCGCAGACGCGATCCGGCAGGGCAAGTTCGCATTGCTGATCGCGAAGGCGCTGAAGCCGATGCCGCTGATCCGCTCTGCGTTGCGGCTGGCCTTCGGGTTTTCCGCCCGAAACAGCGATTTCGACCTGATCGAGACCGATGAGGTCACGATCGAATCGCGCAAGCACAGGATGCTGGTCGCCCATGACGGCGAAAAGACGGTGATGGCCAGTCCGTTCCGCCTGCGGGTCTGGCATGACGGTTTGCAGGTGCTGTTGCCGGCGGACGGGGTCAACAAGACAAGGGACAACGGCGGATGACCCGGATCCTGCATCTGTCGGATCTGCATTTCGGGTTTCACCGTCAGTCTCTTGTCGAACCGCTGCTGGCGCGGATCAACCGGGCGGCTGCGGATCTGGTCGTCGTCACCGGTGATCTGACCCATCGTGGACGTCCCGGTCAATACGGGCTGGCCGCCGATTTCCTGTCGCGTATCACCGCGCCGGTGCTGAGCGTGCCGGGAAACCATGACGTGCCGCTCTACAATATCCCGGTGCGTTTCCTGATCCCCTGGCGCGGCTACCGGCTGGCGATCAACCCCGATCTTGATCCGGCCGGCGTTGCGGGCAGGGTCCGCGTGCTGGGCCTGAACAGCGTCGATCCCTTTGCCTGGCAGCGCGGCGTGATCCGCGATGGAGAGATCGCCCGACTGACCGCCAGCCTTGATCCGCTGGCGGTGAACATCGTCGCGCTGCATCATCCGTTGCAGCACATGCCGGGTGTGGACAAGGAACTGGCCGCCCGCGCCCCGCAATTGCTGCGACGCCTGGAAGCGGCGGGCGTCAGCATGGTTTTCAGCGGCCATCTGCACGTCTGGAGCGCCGCGAACCTGCTGGATCACGGCCATCGGCGCATTCTTCAGGTGCAGGCGGGCACGGCGCTGTGCGCGCGCGAAAGCGACAGGCAGAACGAATTCGCGGTGCTGGACATCGACGGCGACGAGGCGGTGATCCACCGCCATGTCGCGCCCATGGCGCAGGACGATTTCGACCCGCCTCAGACGCTGCGGCTGTCGCGCGCCGGCGGCGCATGGCGGCTGATCGAAGGATCCGAACCCGAGCCGATACTGCCCGGCGCGACGGAAACCGCCTTCAGCACCGCGTGAACCGGCTTGCCCGGATGCAGCGCCAGCGCCTGGGCCGATCGTGTCGTGATCCGCGCCAGCAGCGTCTGGGATCCTGCCTCCAGCCGCACCAGCATGGCGCCATCATCGGGGGTCAGGTCGCGGACCACGCCCGCCAGCACGTTCAGCGCCGAGATGCCCGTCGGGCGATCCAGCGCGATCATCACGTCCTGCGCCAGAATCCGCAGGCGCAGCACGGCGCCCGTCGCGCTGTCGATCCGCGACAGCCACAAGGGCCCGGCAGCACTTGCAAGGCGCGTCAGGCCGTCGGCCTCCTGCGCCTCGATCCGCGCGGACAGGATCGCGCCCACCTCGCGCGGACCCAGAAGCGGCGCTGTGGCGGGATCGGACAGGATCTGCGCGGCGGGGCCGGATGCGGCGACGCGGCCGGCCCGCAGCAGCACGATGGTGTTTGCAAGCCGCGCAACCTCGGCGGCGGAATGGCTGACATAGAGGATCGGCAGGCCGGTCTCGTCCCTCAGACGTTCCAGATAGGGCAGGATTCCGTCCTTGCGGGCCTGATCCAGCGCCGCGAGGGGCTCGTCCATCAGCAGCAGGCGGGGATTGGACAGGATCGCGCGGCCCAGGGCCACCCTCTGGCGTTCGCCCCCCGACAGGGCTGCGGGACGGCGCTGCAACAGATGCCCGATGCCCAGCATCTCGACCACGCGATCCTGCACGGCGCCGCCGCCATGCGAGAAGCGGCGTCCGTAAAGCAGGTTCTGCCGCACGCTGAGATGCGGAAACAGCCGCGCCTCCTGAAAGACATAGCCGATACCGCGCCGGTGGGGCGGAAGAAATCGGCGTGCCGCGGTATCCGTCAGGACGGTGCCGCCAGCCTCGATGCGGGCGTGGTCGGGGCGCATCAGGCCGGCGACGGCGTTGACGATGCTGGTCTTGCCCGATCCCGACTGGCCGAACAGGGCGGTAACGCCGGCCGGGGCCTCGAATCGCGCATCCAGCGTGAAGTCCGCAAAGGCGTGGCGGATGGCGACGGACAGCATCATCCGCCCCCGATGCGGCGGGCCACGGCGCGCGACAGGGCTTCGGACAGGAACAGCGCGCCCATGGCAATGGCGACGGCGATCAGGACCAGCCGCACGGCCGCGCCCTCGCCCCCCGGCACCTGAAGGAAGGCATAGATGGCCGAGGGCAGGGTCTGGGTCTGGCCGGGAATGTTGGACACGAAGGTGATCGTCGCACCGAATTCGCCCATCGCCTTGGCAAAGGCCAGGATCATGCCCGCAAGGATTCCGGGCAGGATCAGCGGCAGGGTGATGGTCGCGAAGACCCATGGCCGCGAGGCGCCCAGCGTCGAGGCGGCCTGTTCCAGTTTCGGGTCCACCGCCTCGATGGCCAGCCGGATCGCGCGGACCATCAGCGGAAAGGCCATGATCGCAGCGGCCAGCGCCGCGCCCGTCCAGCGAAAGGCGAAGACGATGCCGAACTGGTCGAGGAATGCACCGATGCTGCCGCGCCGGCCGAAGGTCAGCAGCAGCAGATAGCCGGTCACGACCGGCGGCAGGACCAGCGGCAGATGGACCAGCCCGTTCAGAAGCCCGCGGCCCGCAAACCGCCAGCGCGCCAGCGCATAGGCCACCAGCAAACCCGGCGGCAGGCTGGCCAGCACCGCCACCGCCGAGACCTTCAGCGACAGCGCGACCGCCTGCCATTCCTGCGGGGACAGCCAGTCCGGCACGCTAGTTCAGCATCCTGAAGCCCTGAGCCTCGAAGATCTGCCCGGCGGCCTTTCCCGACAGCGCCTGATAAAAGGACCGCGCCGAGGCGTCATCGGCGTTCTTCAGCAAGGCGGCCGGGTAGATGATCGGTGGATAACTGCCGGCTGGAAAGGTGCCCACCACGCTGACATCGGGGTCGGCCACGGCATCGGTCGCATAGGTCACGCCCAACGGCGCCTCCCCGGCCGAAACCAGTGCCAGGGCTGCGCGCACATTGTCGGCCTGCGCCACGTCGGCCCGCACATCGTCCCACAACCCCAGATTGACCAGCGCCGCCCTGCCATATTGCCCGGCCGGCACGGCATCGACCAGCGCCATGGCCAGCTTGCCGCCCTCCAGCAATCCTTGCAGATCGGTGTCGGGTCCGATCTCGACCGGCGGCGCACCATCCTTCCTTGCAGGGGCGATCAGCACCAGCCTGTTGCCCAGCAGATCCTTGCGCGCGCCATCGGCCACCAGACCCGCGTCCTGGACCTCGTCCATCCAGGCGACATTGGCCGAGATGAACAGGTCCGCCGGCGCCCCGGCGATGATCTGTCGGGCCAATTGTCCCGATCCGGCATAGGATATCGCCACCCGATCGCCGGTCTTCGTGGTGAAGTCGGCGGCGATCAGGTCCAGCGCGGTCTTCAGCGAGGCCGCCGCGAAGACGGTGACATCGCCGGCATGGGCGGGCAGCGCGGCCACGAAAGCCGCGGCGATCAGGAACGGGCGCATTCGGATCTCGGCATGTCGTAATATCCGCCCGAACCTAACGGAATCCTGCCTCGGCAGGCAAGCGATATTTCCGTCCCGACATATCGGGACGATCGTTCGCCGCCTTGTCGTCCGATCAGCGTCGCAAGGCACTTTCCCCGTTGAGTTTCGCGTCTTTCCTGACTATATCCGATCCAGTCAATCGGGCGACAGGGTCAGAACAGGCCGCATGGGAACGGGTCGGGCATCGTGCCGCGACCCTTTGTCGTTGCCGCGACGGGCATCATAAAGACCGGCGGAGCCAACCGTCAGGCCAGTGAAATCGAACCAAAGGAAACCGATCATATATGTGCGCTAAAGCGACGATGGAGGAATTCGAAGCCCTCCTGAACGAAAGCTTCGACATGGACACGCCCGATGAGGGCAGCGTCGTCAAGGGCCGCGTCATCGCCATCGAGGCGGGTCAGGCCATCATCGATGTCGGCTACAAGATGGAAGGCCGCGTCGATCTGAAAGAATTTGCAAATCCCGGCGAAGAGGCCAACATCACCGTCGGCGACGAGGTCGAGGTCTATCTGGACCGCGTGGAAAACGCCCGCGGCGAAGCCTCGATCAGCCGCGAAAAGGCCCGCCGCGAGGAAGCCTGGGACCGTCTGGAAAAAGCCTATGCCGATGAAGAGCGCGTCGAGGGCGCCATCTTCGGTCGCGTCAAGGGCGGCTTTACCGTCGATCTGGGCGGCGCCGTGGCCTTCCTGCCAGGCTCGCAGGTCGATGTGCGTCCGGTGCGCGATGCCGGCCCGCTGATGGGTCTGAAACAGCCGTTCCAGATCCTGAAGATGGATCGTCGCCGCGGCAATATCGTCGTGTCGCGTCGCGCCATTCTGGAAGAATCGCGTGCCGAACAGCGCGCCGAGGTCATCGCCAACCTGACCGAGGGTCAGACGGTCGACGGCGTCGTCAAGAACATCACCGAATACGGCGCCTTCGTCGATCTGGGTGGTGTTGATGGCCTGTTGCACGTCACCGACATGGCGTGGCGCCGCGTGAACCACCCCTCCGAGATCCTGTCGATCGGCGAGACGGTGAAGGTTCAGGTCATCAAGATCAACAAGGACAGCCACCGCATCAGCCTGGGCATGAAGCAGCTTCAGGCCGATCCCTGGGATACCGTCACCGACAAGTTCCCGCTGGGCAGCGTCCATCAGGGCCGCGTGACCAACATCACCGATTACGGTGCCTTCGTGGAACTGGAGGCCGGTGTCGAGGGTCTGGTCCATGTCAGCGAAATGAGCTGGACCAAGAAGAACGTCCATCCGGGCAAGATCGTCTCGACCTCTCAGGAAGTCGAAGTGATGGTGCTGGAGATCGACGAAGCCAAGCGCCGCGTCTCGCTGGGTCTGAAACAGACCATGCGCAACCCGTGGGAGGTTTTCGCCGAAACCCATCCGACCGGCACCGTCATCGAGGGCGAGGTCAAGAACATCACCGAATTCGGTCTGTTCGTGGGCCTGGAAGGCGATATCGACGGCATGGTCCATCTGTCCGACATCAGCTGGGACGCGCGCGGCGAGGATGCCATCCAGGACTTCCGCAAGGGCGACATGGTCAAGGCCGTCGTCCAGGACGTGGATGTCGAGAAAGAACGGATCAGCCTGTCGATCAAGGCGCTCGAGAACGAGCATATGGCCGAGGCGGTCGACGGCGTGAAGCGTGGCTCGATCGTGACGGCCGTGGTCAGCGCCATCGAGGATGGTGGCATCGAGGTGGAATATAATGGCGTCAAGTCGTTCATCCGCCGCAGCGATCTGGCCCGTGATCGTCAGGACCAGCGTCCCGAGCGGTTCCAGCTCGGCGACAAGGTGGATGCGCGCGTCACCAATATCGATACCAAGACCCGCCGCCTGGGTCTGTCGATCAAGGCCCGCGAGATCGCCGAGGAAAAGGAAGCGATCGACACCTATGGCAGCTCGGATTCGGGTGCGTCGCTGGGCGATATCCTGGGCGCCGCGCTGAACCGCGACAAGTAGGCGCGCCCGTCCCACGACCCGACACCCGCCCCGGCCACCGCCGCGGGCGGGTTCTTCCTTGCCTGAACCGGGGCGTGTACCTGACGTCATTCTGGCGTTTTCCCCAGCAGTTTTCAGGGCTTGGCCGAAACAAGCAGCTTGCGCGAAAACGTCAAAGCTGGCATCGCTAGGAAACTTGTGGGTGTTTTCGTGCGTTGCTTTCGGTCACAGGGTTCGGTCTGCCTTGGCGGCCTGGACAGCAGCAAACATCAGGGGGGCATGATGATCCGTTCCGAATTGATCCAGAAGATTGCCGACGAAAATCCGCATCTCTTCAGGCGCGATGTCGAGCGGATCGTGAATACGGTCTTCGAGGAGATCATCGACGCGATGGCACGGGGCGATCGGGTGGAACTGCGCGGCTTCGGCGCATTTTCGGTCAAGAAGCGCGACGCCCGCACCGGCCGCAATCCGCGCACGGGCGAATCCGTTGATGTCGACGAAAAGCACGTGCCCTTCTTCAAGACCGGCAAATTGCTGCGTGATCGGTTGAACGGCGAGGCCTGACCGGCGTAGAACGGGGATGATCGCGTCGCGCATCGCCGCGCGCCCCCATCCGAGGATCACCCATGCGCTTCATCCGTCTGCTGTTCGTAGCCCTTCTGGCCATCGTGCTGATCGCGGTCGCCCTCGCCAATCGCCAGATGGTGACGCTGTCGGCCTTTCCGGCGAATTTCGGGCAATTCCTGGGCGGAACCTGGTCGGTCAACCTGCCCCTGTTCTTCGTCATTTTCCTGGCCTTCGCGGTCGGGATGCTCGCCGGGCTGGTCTGGGAATATCTGCGCGAAACCCATATCCGCCGCGAGGCGCGTCAGCGCAGCGCCGAGGTCGCCCGGCTGGAAAACGAGGTCGGCGGACTGCGCCACCGCCATGCCGCGCCACGCGACGAGGTGCTGGCGATCCTGGATCGACCGAAGACCAGCACGACGCCGCCGCGCTCCGGCGCCTCGGCCCAGCCCGCCCCCGGCACGTCGCTGCCCGCCAGTTCGCGATAGATCGCCGTGACGCAGGTCAAGATTTGCGGGCTGCGCGAAAGGGAACATGTCAGAACCGCCGTCGAGGCCGGCGCGCATTACCTGGGCTTCGTCTTCTTCGCCGGATCGCCCCGCGCGGTGACGCCTGACCAGGCTGCGGCGCTGGCCGATGTTGTCCCGCCCGGAATAGCCCGGGTCGGCCTGTTCGTGAATCCCGACGACGCGACGCTGGATCAGGTGCTGTCCACCGCGCCGCTGGACATGATCCAGCTTCACGGCACCGAACAGCCCGGCCGCGTTTCCGCGATCAGGGCCCGGACCGGCCTGCCCGTGATGAAGGCCGTGGGCGTCTCCGGTCCCGAGGATCTGTCGGCGCTGACCGATTACGGACTGGTCGCCGACCTGCTGCTGGTCGATGCCAAGCCGCCAAAGGGCGCGGTTCTGCCAGGCGGCAACGGCCTGGCCTTCGACTGGCACCTGCTTTCCGCGCGGCGCTGGCTGCGGCCCTGGTTTCTCGCGGGCGGGCTGACGCCGCAGAACGTGGCCGAGGCGATCCGCCTGACCCGCGCGCCGGCCGTCGATGTCAGTTCCGGCGTCGAGGCCGCGCCCGGGATCAAGGATCACGACCTGATCCGCGATTTCATCCGGGCCGCCGGATAAGCCCGCCGCTGGTCTGAACCGCCGCGCGCAGATCGAGGGCGTGTGCGTCGCCCCGGATCTTCGCAGTCGTGGCCTTGGCGAGGCATTGATGCGCGACGCCGAATACCGCGCCCGCACCGAAGGCTGCGCCCTGATCCGGTTCACCAGCAACCCGACCCGGACGGGTGCGCGGCGCTTCTGTGACCGCCCGGGCTTCACGCCCGGCCATATCGGTTATAAGAAACCCTCTGGACTTCTTCGTTGTCCCAATACCCGAATCCAACCGTGAAGGCAGACCCATGGCCGACGATCTGGTGAACAGCTTCAAGACCGGCCCCGATGAACAGGGCCGCTTCGGCATCTATGGCGGCCGTTTCGTCAGCGAGACGCTGATGCCGCTGATCCTGTCACTGGAGGCCGAATACGAACGCGCCAAGACCGACGCCGATTTCTGGGCGCAGATGGATGATCTCTGGACCCATTATGTCGGTCGCCCCTC
>NZ_DHXG01000037.1:12348-13805 GCF_002413585.1 Paracoccus sp. UBA5162 | reverse complement strand
GGCGCGCACAAGATCAACAACGTGCTGGGCCAGATCCTTCTGGCCCGGCGGATGGGCAAGACCCGGATCATCGCCGAAACGGGGGCGGGCCAGCACGGCGTGGCGACCGCCACGGTCTGCGCCCGGTTCGGTCTGCAATGCGTGGTCTACATGGGCGCGCATGATGTCGAACGGCAGGCGCCCAACGTGTTCCGGATGCGCCTGCTGGGCGCCGACGTGATCCCCGTCACCAGCGGTCGCGGCACGTTGAAGGATGCCATGAACGATGCGCTGCGCGACTGGGTCACCAATGTCCGCGACACTTTCTACTGCATCGGTACCGTGGCGGGGCCGCATCCCTATCCCGCCATGGTCCGCGATTTCCAGTCGATCATCGGCAAGGAAGCGCGCGAACAGATCCTCGCGCGCGAGGGGCGTCTGCCCGACACGATCATTGCGGCGATTGGGGGCGGATCGAACGCGATGGGCCTGTTCTACCCATTCCTCGACGACAGCGAGGTCGCGATCATCGGCGTCGAGGCGGGCGGCAAGGGCGTGGATGACCGGATGCAGCATTGCGCCAGCCTGACCGGCGGGCGCGCGGGGGTGCTGCATGGCAACCGCACCTATCTGTTGCAGGACGAGGACGGGCAGATTCTGGAAGGCCATTCGATCAGCGCCGGGCTGGATTATCCCGGCATCGGGCCGGAACATGCCTGGCTGAAGGACGTGAACCGGGCGCAATATGTCAGCATCACCGACGACGAGGCGTTGAGAGCGTTCCAATTGTGCTGCGAGACCGAGGGCATCATCCCGGCGCTCGAACCCAGCCACGCTTTGGCCCATGTGATGAAGATCGCGCCCGATCTGCCGGCGGATCATCTGATCGTGATGAACATGTGCGGTCGCGGCGACAAGGACATCTTCACCGTTGCCAAGCATCTGGGTGTCGATATCCGGGCCTGAACCCACGCATCCGCGAATCGCGCCATGGCCGGGGCACCGCATGAGGGGGCCAGGCGCAACAGGCTCTCCGCAATCGGCCGGGGCGACCTCCCAGGTCTGTTTTTCTTTCGTGTTTTCAGCATGGCACTTTCGTTTATCGCGCCGATCCTGGTCCCGTGGTCCAATGGGCTGCGGCCACCTTGGATTGCTAGGTTTGCAAGACGCCGGGACGATCCGGTGCCAAGCACAAAAGGAACACGACATGCGCACGAAATTGAGCCTTGCAGCGACAATCCTGATGCTGGGGGCGGCTGCTTCCTATGCCCAGGTGAACAGGACCGTCAACACGCAGGGCGCGGTCAACCTTCACGCCAACTCGGCCGGCGACACGGCCGAGGACAGGTCCGGCGCGGACAACGATTCGGTCGAGCATTCCAGCACCCAGGGAGGCAATGCAGGCGTCGACAATGATTCTGTCAGCCACGAAGCTCAGGGTCAGGACAGCCACGACGACGGCAAGGGCGATGCCGAGA
>NZ_DHXG01000037.1:9982-11981 GCF_002413585.1 Paracoccus sp. UBA5162 | reverse complement strand
GGCGGATGATGGCCCGGGTGGCTCCGACAACCATGCCGATGGTGAGCAACAGGATTGATTGCCGCCGGCCTTCGCCCGATAATCCGAAAACCCGCCGAGCGCGGAATCCCGCAAATCGGGTGCTTGCAAACCCCAGGTGACGGGCGCGATCGCGCCCGTCCTCCTGTCTGGATCCGGAAAGAACCGTGACGATATCAGACGCCCGTCTTGGACTCTTTTTCGCGCTGGTGACCGCGACGATTGCCGGAACATCCGCATTCGCACAAACCGCGACGCAGGTGGCGCCTGCGCCCACGACCCAGACGGAAAATCAACCTTCGGACATCTCGTCTCAGGTGACGAGGCAACTTCTGTCGCAGGGCTATCGCAACGTGACGGCACGCCGGACACTTCTGGGCAAGCTGGTCATTACGGCAAGAAAAGATCGCTTCGACCGGGAAATCGTGATCGACCCGCGAAACGGTGCGATTCTGCGCGACCTGTTGCGGCGCCCCCGCCAGTTCGACGGCCCGGATCCGTCGACGGCAAGCGATCGCTCGCGGCCGGGCATAGCGATCGGTCACTACGGCGAAGAGGGTTCCGATGGAAAGCAACCCACCGCAGAGGGAAGTGACGAGACCGGCGACAACGGGCACGACAACTCCGGTGACCAATCAGGCGATCGGTCGGAAGGCAATTCCGAAGGCGGTGAGGGCTCGGACGATGGATAGGTCCGCGGTCGACCGGGTTCGCCGATGCTGAAGCACATTCCTCTGATCGTCATTCTCATGTTGCAGACTGTCTCGGCCGCCTATCTGGTGCGCGACATGGTGCTGTCGGTGGCGGGGATCTATTTCGAACCTCTTTCCTGGCAGTATACCGAATATCTGGACATCGCCGCCGCGGCGGGACTGCTTGGTGGGATCGGGCTGGGCGCGCGGATGCTGGTGATGACCCTGCGCGGCCGGCATGCGGCCGAGGCCAAGCTTCGCCGTGCCTCGACCGCCTTCATGGAACTGACTGCGCAGCGGTTCTGCGAATGGAATCTGACCCCGGCTGAACGGGACGTGGCGCTTTTCGCCCTGAAAGGACTGTCCGTGTCGGAGATCGCCGCCCTGCGCGGTACATCGGAAGGCACGGTCAAGGCTCAGACCACCTCGGTCTACCGCAAGGCCGGCGTGACCAGCAGGCCGCAATTGCTCAGCCTGTTTATCGAGGATCTGTTCGATCCTGATCTTTCCCCGATCCAGCCGCAGCCACGCAAGGATTCCCTGATCGGCGCCACGGGACGATGATCCGCTGGCGAAGGGATCACCGGCGTCGTCTCGCCCCTGCGGTCCCCTTCAAAGGGCCTCGGTGCCGGTCGGCGGAAAACCGCTTTCGTTTCGCATGACGCAGCGGCAGATGAACCGCATGGCTTCCGCCGCGCGTTTGGCCTCCATACCGCATGACGGAGGTTAGACATGCTGAGCAATACCATGAAGATGATGATGGCGGGCGGCAAGATCGCTGCCCTGACAGCCCTGATGGGCACCACCGCCCTGGCCCATGACGCGACCAGAATCGAGACCGAAGATGGCAACACGGCCATTGTTCCCGGTGCCGCCGCAGATGCGGAATCCTCGGTCGGAGCGGTGACGGAATCGCCTTATCCGCTGGTCGTCCAGGTCGAAAACGATCAGGTCGTTGCCGAGACGCTGATTGCGCAGGGCTTTACCGATGTCCGCATCCTGCGCGAAGGACCGATGATGACCGTCACCGCGCAGCGCGATGGACAGCCGATCGAGCTGGTCTACAGCGTGGCCAATGGAAGCCTGGTTTCGGTGAATGGCGAAGAGCTGCGCCGCGAACCCGAAGGAGCCTCGGCCGGCGATTCAAGGAATGTTCCGGCAGCCTCCGCGGGTGCTGCGACCGATTCCGATGCTGACGGCATGGATGGCGATGACGATGCGTCCGACGACGGCATGGGCGAGGACAGCAGCACCGATGACGATACCACGGGCGATGGCATGACCGGCGA
>NZ_DHXG01000037.1:7002-9599 GCF_002413585.1 Paracoccus sp. UBA5162 | reverse complement strand
GATGATGGCATGTCCGGTGACGACGGCTCGGACGCGGGCGCGGACAGCTCGACGGATGGCGCGGATACAGGGGCCGACGGATCGTCGGACGGCGCGTCTGCCGGGGGCGATGCTGCGGGTGGCAATTCCAGCGGCGGAGATTCCAGCGGTGGGGATTCCGGCGGTGGTGATTCGGATGGCGGAGATTCCGATGGTGGCGACAGCACCAATGGGTAACGCTTGATCAGCGGTGAATTACCGGGGGCCGGATTCGTCCGGCCCCTTTTCCGGTCGCCCGACGGACCGGCCTGGAAAACGTCGTCTTCGCACGCAAAGGATTCATGTCGGGCGCAGGTGGCCCCCTGCGCCGGGGCCTGTCATCCATTCGCTTCCGCCTGATGCGCCTGCAGCAATTCCAGCGGAACGATATCCAGCGCCCGTCGATGCGTCGCATCCAGGACCACCTTGGGCGCGGCCATTTCCTGCGCCGCCTGCAGAAAGCGCGCGGCGCACAGGCACCAGCGATCGCCAGCCTTCAGCCCGGCGAAGCGGAATTCCGGTCGGGGCGTGGACAGATCGTTGCCCAGATATTTCGACATGGCCAGAAATTCGTCGGTCACGATCACGCAGATCGTATGGCTGCCGCGATCCTCAGGTCCGGTATCGCAACATCCGTTGCGAAAGAAGCCGGTCTTCGGCCGGTCCGAACACGTCTCCAACGGCCCGCCGAGAACGTTCAGGGATCGCTCCATCCTCGTCTCCTCCTGGAAACAGGATAAACCAGCCGCGCCTGTCGGCCAATCCCCCGCCGTTCACAAGCCCGATGGCAGGGGGGCAGGGTGCCATGACACCCATCGGCCGTGAAAATCCGCGCGCCCCAGCGACCAGCCATGGACGGCGCCGTTCCACAGCCGCAGCGACAGCGCCGCGCCGGGGCCGCACCCGTCGGATTCCATCGCGAAATGCGCCAGTGGTGCGTCCGGGCCGGCCCGCGCTGCCGCAGCCTGCAGGGCGGCCGCGCAAACCCCTTGCGTCGCTTCCGGAAAATATTGTGCCGCCACGGTGTGACAGACGAATGTCACGCGCCCCGGCGCGGCCTTGGCCAGACGCGCAATCAGCCAGTCGCCCGCATCGCCCTGCGCCACCTGCGGCGGAAAGACCCGCGCCAGATCCAGCGCGCCGCGCAGCCGGGCCAGCCGGGCCGACTGATCCGCCCAGCAATAGGCCTGCAACCGCAGCCGGTCCGCCACCGGATCGACCGGCCGCAGATCGACGCCCTCGGCCTCGGCCAACCGGAACTCTCCGGCTGGAACCTGTCCGTCCCATCGCGGCCGCAAGGTCACGCCGGCGCCCTGGTCGGACGCAGGCCGGTCGGCATGGGCGCCGGGCTGCGCGTGCGCGGGCCGCAGATGGTAATGCGCGAAATTCAGGTTCAGACCGGCCGAGGCGCCCAGTTCCAGCGCCCTCAGCGGCAAGCCACATCGTTGTGCGAGGAACCGGGCTGCTGCGATGATCGCCGCCGACCGCGCGACCTCGTTCGTCTGCGGCGGGCTGTCCAGCCAGCGCAGAAGACAGGCCTCATGCGCGGTCAGGACCGACAGCAACAGCGCCGCGTCCACCCTGCCCGAGGCATAGGCGCGGGCCAAGGCTGGGGCGGCGCCGCGCAGGACCAGCGCGTGCAGCCCGCCGCACAGCCGCAGAGGCACGGAATCGGCGCTGGATGAGGGATCGCCGCGCCAGTCCAGAACGCGCCGCGCGACCGCGCCCGAATCGTGGCGCAGGCAATCCGCAAGCAGATCGCAGACGCGCGCAGTCAGCGGTGAGCCCAGATCGCGGCAGGATCGCGCCTGATCGCGAAACGCGGCCCGAACCGCCGCTTCGTTCATCGGAACCGCCGGGTCAATGCGCGCAGACGCTCGGCCATGCTGGCCGGAGCGGCCTCGATCTCGGTCGCCGGAGCGGGATTGCCTTCGGTCCTGCCGGGCGAGGGTTTTGTGGATCCTGCCCGGTCCGGCCCGGTCCTGCCGGTATTCCGCGCAGGCTGGGTGCGGGCTGCGACGGCGTTCTGAAACCGCCCGCCATCGCCTGCGGCCAGAAACGGCGATCCATCCGCGATTCCGCGCAGCAGATCATCCAGCCAGTCGCGATCGGACCTGGCGAAGTCCGACAGAACATAGGCCGCCACCCGGTCCTTGTGTCCCGGATGGCCGATGCCCAGCCGCACACGCTGGTATTCCGGCCCGATATGCTGATGGATCGATCGCAGCCCGTTATGGCCGGCGTGACCCCCGCCCGACTTTACCCGGCATTTGCCCGGCGCAAGATCCAGTTCGTCATGGAACACGATCACATCGGCAGGCGTCAGCTTCAGATAGCGCATGGCCTCGCCCACCGATTGCCCCGACAGGTTCATGAACGTGCCCGGTTTCAACAGGGCAATGCGGTTTTCACCCAGCCGTGCCTCGATGCTCTGGCCCTGAAACCGTGCCCTCCACGGACCCAGGTCGTGGTCGGTCGCGATGCGGTCAACCGCCATGAAACCGATATTGTGACGGTTCCCTGTATATTTCATGCCCGGATTGCCCAGGCCCACGATCAGTTTCATCTGCCTCTCCCGG
>NZ_DHXG01000037.1:0-6604 GCF_002413585.1 Paracoccus sp. UBA5162 | reverse complement strand
AGCGCCCGGTCGAATCGCGCGGACGGGAATAACAGGCAAGGACAGACGATGAGCGATCCGGCGGAATTCTACATGAACACCCTCGTTCCCATGGTGGTCGAACAGACCTCTCGCGGGGAACGGGCCTACGACATCTTCTCGCGGCTGCTGAAGGAACGCATCATCTTCGTTTCGGGTCCGGTCCATGACGGCATGTCCACGCTGGTCTGCGCGCAATTGCTGTTTCTCGAGGCGGAGAATCCGTCGAAGGACATCAGCATGTACATCAACAGCCCTGGCGGGGTCGTGACCTCTGGCCTGTCGATCTATGACACGATGCAATATATCCGGCCCAAGGTCTCGACCCTGGTGGTGGGGCAGGCGGCCTCGATGGGATCGCTGCTGCTGGCGGCGGGCGAACCGGGGCTGCGGTTTTCGCTGCCCAACAGCCGGGTCATGGTGCACCAGCCCTCGGGCGGCTATCAGGGCCAGGCAACCGATATCCTGATCCACGCCCGCGAAACCGAAAAGCTGAAGCGGCGGCTGAATGAAATCTATGTGAAGCATACCGGGAAATCACTGGCCGAAGTCGAGGAGGCGCTGGAACGCGACCGCTTCATGTCGCCCGACGAGGCAAAGGAATGGGGCCTGATCGACGAGGTGGTGCAGCCGCGCGGCAAGGCCGAGAGTGGGAAGAAATAGACACGTTTGGGGGATTGTGACGCGGGCGCGTCATCCCTAACATGAGCAGGACGATCCGCGCCGCCGATCCTGGTGGCGGCGGAACAGACCAATGCGGCGCGGACCGGGCCCCGGCCGTGCCGCCCGTCAGGCCCCGGCGGCGGGCGGAAATGAAGGAAGTGGACGATGGCCAACCAGTCCGGCGGTGACAGCAAGAACACGCTTTATTGCAGCTTTTGCGGCAAGAGCCAGCACGAGGTCCGCAAGCTGATCGCGGGTCCGACCGTGTTCATCTGCGATGAATGCGTCGAATTGTGCATGGACATCATTCGCGAAGAAACGAAGTCCAGCGGTCTGAAATCCGGTGACGGCGTGCCGACGCCGAAGGAGATCTGCCAGGTTCTGGACGATTACGTGATCGGGCAGGAACATGCCAAGCGGGTTCTGTCGGTCGCCGTGCACAATCACTACAAGCGGCTGAACCATGGCGCGAAATCCGATATCGAACTGGCCAAGTCCAACATCCTGCTGATCGGCCCGACCGGTTGCGGCAAGACCCTGCTGGCGCAGACGCTGGCGCGGATCCTGGATGTGCCCTTCACCATGGCCGACGCAACCACCCTGACCGAGGCCGGCTATGTCGGCGAGGATGTCGAGAACATCATCCTCAAGCTGCTGCAATCCAGCGAATACAATGTCGAACGCGCGCAACGCGGCATCGTCTATATCGACGAGGTGGACAAGATCACGCGCAAGTCGGACAACCCCTCGATCACCCGCGATGTCAGCGGCGAGGGGGTGCAGCAGGCGCTTCTGAAGATCATGGAGGGAACGGTGGCCAGCGTGCCGCCGCAGGGTGGCCGCAAGCATCCGCAGCAGGAATTCCTTCAGGTGGATACGACCAATATCCTGTTCATCTGCGGCGGGGCCTTCGCGGGACTCGACCGGATCATCTCGCAGCGCAACAAGGGCACGGCGATGGGTTTCGGCGCCGAGGTGAAAGAGAACGATGACCGCGGCGTGGGCGAGACGTTCAAGGACCTGGAACCCGAGGATCTGCTGAAATTCGGCCTGATCCCGGAATTCGTGGGCCGTCTGCCGGTGATCGCGACCCTGACCGATCTGGACGAAGATGCGCTGATCATCATCCTGACCAAGCCTAAGAACGCGCTGGTCAAGCAGTATCAGCGCCTGTTCGATCTGGAAGGCGTGCAGCTGACCTTCACCGAAGATGCGCTGGACGCCATCGCCAAGCGCGCCATCGCGCGCAAGACCGGCGCGCGGGGCCTGCGTTCGATCATGGAGGATATCCTGCTTGACACGATGTTCGACCTGCCGGGCATGGACAGCGTCGAAGAGGTTGTCGTGAACGAGGATGCGGTGCTGAATGCGTCGGTCAAACCGCTTCTGATCCATGCCGATCAGAAGAAGGAAAGCGCCTCGGCCGGCTGACGGCGACGCTGGCGCCTGCTGCGGGGACAGCGCCGGTTCCGGCCGGGCGCGCCGCAGACAGGCCGGCGAAAACCGCAATCGGACGGCCTGGCTTTTTCCCTGTGCCGGCGATGCCCCTGCGCGCTGCGAAGGCTGGACCTGAGAAGCTGTTTGCGCCATAGCTTGCGGCGAAGATGATGAAGAGGCCGGTGCCGATGTCCCTGAAATCCAAGCTGCTGCGCATGTTGACCTGGTGGAACGGCCAGACATTGAACACCCAGTTCTGGACCTGGCGGAACGGCATCAAGGTCGGCGAGGACGATCAGGGCAATCTCTTCTATCGGAACAAGGACGGCTCGCGCCGCTGGGTGATCTATTCGGGCGAGGCCGAGGCCAGCCGGATCAGCCCGGAATGGCACGGCTGGCTGCACCACACCTGGGCCGAGCCGCCGACCGAAGCACCGTTGATCCACAAGACCTGGGAAAAGCCGCATGTGCCAAACATGACCGGCACCCCGGGCGCCTATTATCCACCCGGCTCTTTGTATCGGGCCGATCCCGCGCCGCGGCGCGACTATGATGCGTGGCAGCCCGAGTAGATGACGGCAGCGGTCGAGCAGCGGGCAGAGCAGCGCGCCGAATTGCTGGCCGGCGGCGTCGTTCTGGCCGTCGCCGCGGGCTTTCTGATCTGGGCCTTGGGCGGCACGATGACCGGACGCGGCGGCTATGAATTGACAGCCTCTTTTCCCGACGTGGACGGCATCGATGTCGGCACCGAGGTTCGGCTGGCGGGCGTCAAGGTCGGCCGGGTCAGCGCCATCAGTCTGAACTCGCAGACCTACATGGCCGACGCGCGCATCAGCCTGCCCGACACCGTGGCGCTGCCGGTCGACAGCGCCGCCATCATCCAGTCGGACGGGCTGCTGGGCGGTTCCTATATCCTGATCCAGCCGGGCGGCAGCCCCGATGACCTGCGCCCGGGCGACGAGATCGAAGAGGTTCAGGGCGCCGTCAGCCTGTTGCAACTGATGATGAAATTCGTCGACAGCCAGGCCAGCGGCGACAGGGGACCGCCGCAGCCATGATCCGCGCCGCGCTTCTGGTGCTGGCGCTGGTCCAGCCGGCTGCCGCGCAAAACGTGGCGCGGGCACAGGGCGCCTTGCTGCGCGGACTGGACAAGGTGTCGGGGCGGACGACGGACATCCGGCTGCAGGTGGGCGAGGCAAAGCGTTATGACCGGCTGCAGATCAGGCTGGGCGAATGCCGGTTTCCGGCGGGCGATCCCAGCTCTGACGCATTCGCGCAATTGACCATCACCGATCTGGCGCAGAACGTCACGCTGTTCAGCGGCTGGATGATCGCCTCGTCGCCCGCCCTGTCTGCCCTGGACGACGCACGCTATGATGTCTGGGTGATTTCCTGCCAAAGCTGATCGGCGTTGGGCAATGTCGCGCGACGGAAATCGGCATCGCGATCCAGTGCGGCCTGCAATCGCTGGCGGTAGGTTCCGCGCGGCAATTCGAAACCGCCCATCCGCGCCAGATGCGGGGTCAGGAACTGGGTGTCGAACAGCGTGAAGCCGCAACGCGCCAGGTGGCCCGACAGCCAGATCAGCGCCAGCTTGGACCCGTTCGTCCGGGCCGAGGCCATGGATTCGCCAAAGAATGCGCCACCAAGCGTCACCCCGAAGATGCCGCCGGCAAAATGACCATCACGACGGATTTCAAGCGCCTCGGCATGGCCCGCCTCATGCAGTTCGCGATACAACCGCCGCAGCGGAGCGTTGATCCAGGTCACGTCGCGGGCGGCGCAGGCAGCCACCACCGCGTCGAAATCGCCATCCAGATGCGCCGACCAGCCGCCACGCCGCAAGTCTCGTCGCAACGATCGCGATGCGTGGACACCGCCGACCGGCAGAAGCCCGCGCATCGGCGGATCGAACCAGTAAAGATTGGGGTCGTCACCGCTTTCGGCCATGGGAAAGACGCCGCGCGCGTAGCCTGCCAGCAATTGCGCGGCGCCGATCACCCCGGCCGGCTCAGCCGAAAGCCCGGTCGAGCCAGCGTTCCAGCCAGTGAATCGAATAATTTCCGGTCTGGATGTCCGGCTCTTGCAGAAGGGCGCGGAACAGCGGCATCGTGGTGTCGATCCCATCCACGATCATCTCGCCCAAGGCGCGGTCGAGCCGCGCCAGCGCCTCGCGACGGTCACGGCCATGCACGATCAATTTGCCGATCAGGCTGTCGTAATAGGGCGGGATAGAATAGCCCTGATACAGCGCGGAATCGATCCGGACGCCCAACCCGCCGGGCGCGTGGTATTGGGTGATCCTGCCGGGGCAGGGGCTGAAGGCCGGCACCTTTTCGGCATTGATGCGAACCTCGATCGCGTGGCCACGGATCGACAGCTTGTCTTGCTGAAACTCCATCTCCTCGCCTGCGGCGACGCGGATCTGCTGCCGAACCAGATCGACGCCGAAGATCGCCTCGGTCACGGGATGTTCGACCTGAAGGCGGGTGTTCATCTCGATGAAGTAGAATTCGCCGTCCTCGAACAGGAATTCGATCGTGCCGGCGCCGGCATAGCCGATCTTGGCCACTGCATCGGCGCAGGTCTTGCCGATCCGGTCGCGCTGTTCGGGGGTGATGGCGGGGCCTGGCGCCTCTTCCAGAACCTTCTGGTGGCGGCGTTGCAGGGAACAATCCCGCTCGCCCAGATGGACGGCGCGGCCGCGGCCGTCGCCGAAGACCTGGATCTCGATGTGACGCGGCTTTTGCAGATATTTCTCGATATAGACATCGGGGTTGCCGAAGGCGGCCTTGGCCTCGGCCCGGGCGGTGCGGAAGGCGACCTCCAGCCCCTTTTCGTCGGCCGCCACCTTCATGCCGCGACCGCCGCCCCCCGCCGTCGCCTTGATGATCACCGGATAGCCGATTTCGGCCGCGACCTGGCGGGCTGCTTCCACGTCATCGACGCCACCCTCGCTGCCCGGAACGCAGGGCACGCCAAGCGCCCTCATCGTGTCCTTGGCGGTGATCTTGTCGCCCATGATGCGGATATGTTCCGCGCGCGGGCCGATGAAGGTGATGCCGTGATCTTCCAGCATCTGCACGAATCCGGCATTTTCGGACAGAAATCCGTAGCCGGGATGGATCGCCTGCGCCCCGGTAATCTCGCAGGCCGAGACGATGGCCGCCATGTTCAGATAGCTGGCCGAGGAAGGCGCAGGCCCGATGCAGACCGATTCGTCGGCCATGCGGACATGCATCGCATCGGCGTCGGCGGTCGAATGAACCGCGACCGAGGCGATGCCCATCTCGCGGCAGGCGCGGATCACGCGCAGGGCGATCTCGCCCCGGTTGGCGATCAGGATCTTGTCGAACATTCTGCCCTCACTCGACGACCATCAGGGGGGCGCCGAATTCCACCGGGCTGCCATCGTCGACCAGGATCCGCTTGACCGTGCCGGCGCGGGGCGAGGGGATGTGGTTCATTGTCTTCATCGCCTCGACGATCATCAGCGTCTCGCCCTCGGCGACCTGCTGGCCGATCTGGACGAAGGGCGCGGCGCCGGGTTCGGCCGACAGATAGGCGGTCCCGACCATGGGCGAGGTCACGGCACCCGGCAGGCTGGCCGGATCGGAGTCGGCCGAATGCGCGCCAGCGGCGGGGGCGGGGGCGGGGCCGGAAACGGGCGCGGCGGGGGGCAGGGCCGGTGGTGCCGGCGCGGCAGGGGCTGCCGGCGCGGACTTGCCGTATTTCGACAGGCTGACGGTCAGGCGGTCATGTTCGCCGTATTCCCGCTTGACCGAGATTTCGCTCAATTCGCTGGCGTTCAGCAATTCCGCGAGGGACTGGATGAAGGCGACGTCGCCTTCGTGATGCTTGCCGTTCATCGAATCGTCGCTCATGCCATCCTCTGTCATGTTTTCACTGCCGTCTGCCTGCCTGTCGCGGCGGTTTCGCCGCTTATAGCCCCCAAGCCTGCCCGAGGGGAAGGGATTCGCGCCAGAACCCTGTCTTGCCGCGCCTTGATCCCGCCTTCAGTCGCCCCGCGCGGCTTTTTCCGCAAGGCCCGACAGGCCTTCGCGCCGCGCCAGTTCCGCCTCGACATCGGCCAGCGCCACATCGCGCGCGGCCAGCATGACCAGCAGATGGAAGATCACGTCAGCGGCCTCCGCGGTCAGCCGGGCGCGGTCGCCGCGAACCGCTTCGATGACCGCCTCGACGGCCTCTTCGCCGAATTTCTCGGCGCATTTTTCCGGCCCCCCGGCCAGCAGTTTCGCCGTCCAGCTGCTTTCCGGATCGGCCGATCGGCGCGTCGCGATGGTGGCGGCAAGTCTGTCGATGGCGCTCATGTCAGTCTCATCGGAATGCCGGCTGCGGCCATGTGGGCCTTGGCCTCGGTTATGGAATAGGTGCCGAAATGGAAGATCGAGGCGGCCAGGACGGCGCTGGCATGGCCCTGGGTCACGCCTTCGACCAGGTGATCCAGGGTGCCGACCCCGCCCGA
>NZ_DHXG01000027.1:18400-59227 GCF_002413585.1 Paracoccus sp. UBA5162 | reverse complement strand
CTATCTGGCGCGGCATGTCCGGATCACCCGGACGCGGATGGGCGAGACGCCACAAGATCCGCGACGCCCGCCATATGGCGATGGCGCGATCGACGGCGATTATGTGGTCGAGGACGATCAGCGCCACCCCGCCAGCCGCCGGCCACCCGACCTGCCGCCCGAACCAGGCGACGACCAGCCGCCACGGCGCGGCCATTCGGGCTGGACTCGGCATTGAGGCGGAAGGACGCGCCTGATAGAAGCAGCCGCAAGTCCGAACGTGCGAGGAACGAACATGGCCGACGAGAATAACCAGAACGGTGCCGCCGATGGCGCCGAGGCCGCGGCGCAGCCGCAGGTCCGTATGCAGATCCTGGCCCAGTATATCCGCGATCTGTCCTTCGAGAACGCGGTCGCCACCAAGGGCGCGCCGCAGGGCGAGGTCCAGCCCGAGATGACCGTTCAGGTCAGCCTGGACGCGCGCAAGCGTCAGGCCGATCACCAATACGAGGTGATTTCGAAATTCCGCGTCACCTCGACCAACAAGGGTGACGGCCAGACCATGTTCCTGGTCGAACTGGATTATGGCGGCGTGTTTCATATCGAGAACGTTCCCGAAGACCAGTTGCACCCTTTCCTGATGATCGAATGCCCGCGGATGCTGTTTCCCTTCGTGCGGCGCATCATTTCGGATCTGACGCGCGACGGGGGCTTTCCACCCTTCAACATGGATCCGGTCGATTTCGTGGCGCTGTATCGTCAGGAATTGTCGCGCCGCGCGCAGACGCAGCAGGGCGCGCCGGCCGATCAGAAACTGTCCTGACGGCGGTCTTCGGTCATGCCGCCGCGCCAGCGCCGGGCCTGGCAGCGGATGCTGTCGGGCCGCAGGCTGGATCTGCTGGACCCCACCCCCTTCGACATCGAGATCGAGGACATCGCCCATGGTCTGGCCTTCGTCGCCCGCTGGAATGGCCAGACGCATGGCGACTGGCCCTATTCCGTGGCCGGTCATTCGCTGCTGGTCGAGGATATCTTCTGCCGGCTGGATCCGCGCGCCGATCCCGCCGCGCGGCTGGCCGCGCTGTTGCATGACGCGCCCGAATACGTGATCGGGGACATGATCTCGCCGGTGAAATCGGCGCTTGGCCAGGATTACGGCGCGATGGATGAAAGGCTGACGGCGGCGATCCATCGCCGCTTTGGTCTGCCTGCCAGCCTTCCCGCCGCACTGAAGAAGCGGATCAAGACCGCCGACCGGATTTCGGCCCGACTGGAGGCCGTTCAGATCGCGGGTTTCGACGAGACCGAGGCGCGCAAGCTTTTCCCCGTCCCCGGCGAACAGATACTGACCCGGCTCAAGATCGATCTCAGCCCGCCCGCGAAGGTCCGCGCCGCATTTCTCGAACAATTCTCCGCGATTATGCGGGCGCTGGATCAAACGGGAAACAGCGATGAAAAGGGAAAATATTAACCCTTTTTTAACCTTCAGGGGAAAGACGCAATGAAACGCCCTTCCCCGATTGTTTTCAGATCAGCAGATCTTCCAGTTGCTTGCCGCCCTCAAGGCTTTCCTGAACCCAACGCGGCTTGCGGCCACGACCTGTCCAGGTCATCGTAGGATCCTTGGGATTGACGTATTTCGGGGGCACGGTGCCCGCGCGCCGGGGTTTGCCGCCTGTCAGCTCCGCCAGGTTGAACCCATGTTCGCGCGCGGCTTCTTCGACCGCAGCCAGCGCTTCGCGCCGCTTGCGATCCTCGTAGGAACTGATTGCCCGATCCAGCTTGGCGCGTAGATCGCGCATTTCCTTCAGCGTCATCTTGTCAAAATCAACGTTCATTTCTTCTTCGTCCGTGAGAATATTGGTGAACGAAAAATTAGATTATATTGAGAAAGTTTCAACCCTTCGCTGCGCCTGTCAGCGGGGTCCGCGTTTGGCGAGAATTCGCTGAAGCGTGCGTCGGTGCATATGCAGACGGCGGGCGGTTTCGCTGACATTCCGGTCACATTGCTCGTAAACGCGCTGAATATGTTCCCAGCGGACCCGATCGGCCGACATCGGATTTTCAGGAGGAGGCGGCAGCAGGTCACCGACAGCCAGCAAAGCCGACGTCACGTCATTTGCGTCGGCGGGCTTTGCGAGATAATCGGTCGCGCCCATTTTCACCGCCGCGACGGCGGTTGCGATGGCACCATACCCGGTCAAGACGATGATCCGCGCATCTTCGCGCGTCTCGCGCAACGATTCGACCACGTCCAGGCCATTGCCGTCTTCGAGGCGCAGATCGATGACCGCGAAGGCCGGCGCCTGTTCACGGATCATCCGCATCGCTTCGCTGACGCTCAGCGCGGTGCGGGTGGCAAAGCCGCGTTTCTCCATGGCGCGGGCCAGCCGCGTCACGAACAATTCATCGTCATCGACCAGCAGCAAGGACGGATCGGCACCAATCCGGGCAGCGATATCCTCAGCCATCATGTTTCCCTTCTTGCGCGCATCGGCGCGCAGACTGCCCGATGGACGGGCCTGCGGCAAGCGGCTGTCAGGCCGCCACGTCAAGGTTGCAGCCGACGGTTGCGGCGACCTTTTCGGCCGAATCCTCACGCGGGAACAGATCGACCGTCCTGTTTCCCGGCATGACAAGATAGGTATTGCTGGCGTGATCGACCATGTAATCCCGGTCGTTCTTTCCGCCATTCGCCCGGGAATAAATCCGCCAGCCCTTGCTGACGGCCGCGATCTCGGCGTCGCTGCCAGTCAGGCCGATCACTGCGCCGCCAAAGCTGTCGGCAAAGCGGGCCAGCACCTCGGGAGTGTCGCGCCCGGGATCGACGGTGACGAAGATCGATTGCGCATCCCTGCCCTGCGATTTCAGGATGTCCACCGCCTCGGCATTGCGCGCATTGTCCAGCGGGCAGACATCGGGGCAGGAGGTGTAGCCGAAATACAGCAATGTCGGCCTGTCGAAGACCTGCTTGTCCGAAACCCGCGTCCCATCGTCGCGGGTCAGGGTGAATTCGGTGCCCAGGGTGTCCAGCCCACCCGCGCCATCGCCGCCGTCACACCGTGCGATGCGTTCGTCGCTGCCGGACAATGCAAGATAGGCGCCCCCCGCCGCCGCGACGGACAACACGGCGGCAGCCGCGGCGGCAGCCAGGATGATCTTGGCCTCGGTCATGCCGTTTCCTTTCGCCCCATCGGTCATCGCGCGCATTGATCGCGCATTCCCCGACGCGTATCAAGTCGCCGAACGCCGCAGCGAGGCCCCAGATGAGCGCAGATCCGGCCGTGAAAAGCGCCGCCTTCCCGGCCGCCCTTCCGCGCGACCCCGAACCGATCCGCATCCGCACCCTTGCCCTGCTGCGCTGGATCGCCATCGCGGGTCAGCTGGCCGCCGTCATCGTGGCGCATTTCATGAGCATCGGCTTTCCGGTCCTGCCCGTGCTGGTGCTGATCGCCGCGGCGGTCGCGATGAACCTGTGGCTGTCCCTGCGGCCCTTCATGCGCGCCTCGCCCAGCCATGCCATCGTGCAGCTCGGCTTCGATCTGATGCAGAATTCGGCCTTGATGGCGCTGACCGGGGGCATGACCAATCCCTTCGCGCTGCTGGTTCTGGCCCCCGTCACCATCGCCGCGACCTCGCTGAACCTGCGCCAGACGCTGGCGCTGTCGCTGGCCGCGGTGGCGTTGATCTCGGTCGCGGCGATGGTGGCCATTCCGCTGCAGGATGCCGATGGCGGGGTGCTGCGGCTGGCGCCGATCCTGGCGCTTGGGCATTGGGCCGCACTGGTGATCGGGGTGGCCTTCTTCGCGTATTACGCCCACCGCGTCACGGCGGAATTGTCGGCCACGTCGAACGCGCTTTTCGCCACCCAGATGGCACTGGCGCGGGAACAGCGGTTGCAGCATCTGGGCGGGGTCGTCGCGGCGGCGGCCCATGAGATGGGAACCCCGCTGGCGACGATCAAGCTGATCGCCTCGGAACTGGTGGAAGAGTTGAACGACCGTCCCGACCTGCAACAGGACGCGCGCGCCCTGCGCGATTCGGCGGAACGCTGCGGCACCATCCTGCGCAGCATGGGACGGGCCGGAAAGGACGATCTGCACATGCGCAGCGCGCCCTTGCACGCGGTTCTGGAAGATGCCGCCGGACCCCATGCCGATCGCGGCCCGCAACTGGACATCATCGCCGACGGGCCCGAGATTCACCGCGATCCCGCCGTCATCCACGCCCTTCGCAACCTGATCCAGAACGCCGTCGATTTCGCGCAATCCCGTGTCGTGGTCGAGGCCGATCAGGGCGCCCGCCACCTGACGATCACCATCCGCGATGATGGTCCCGGCTATCCGCCGGCCTTGCTGGCGCGCATCGGCGACCCCTATCTTACCAGTCGGCGCGAGGGCCGCCAGCGCGGCGGATACGAGGGCATGGGCCTTGGTCTTTTCATCGCGAAGGCGCTGCTGGAACGGTCCGGGGCAGTGCTGACTTTCGCCAATGGCGGACCCGGCGCCATCGTCACCGTGCGCTGGCCGCTGGATCGCATCCGCGCCGACAGCCGCGTCGCCCTGGGGGACAACCCGCTTCTGTTCGATTGAACAAGTCGGGCATTTTAACTTTTCATTAAGTCAGATCGCCTTACAGTTGTGAAAACGCAATGGGGGCGCGACGACGTGGCTTTCGAGGGATATTGGCTTGTTCTTACCGCTGTTGCGGCCGGGACGATCTCGGTCCTGCTGGCGATCGCGGCGATCCGGTTCTGGGACCGGCTTGCGGCGGGTTCCGGCCGCCGGTCGGGACGCGACCATCTGGAGGGGGCGCTGAAACCCACCATCCTTCTGTTCCGCGGCGGCGCCCTGGTCGATGCGACCGCCCCGGCCCGGACCCTGCTGGATCGGGTCAATGGCCCGGACGATGACTGGACGCGGCTGCGGCAATGGGCCGGGCCGCGCTTTCCCGACGGCATTGCGCGTCTGGACCGGCTGGACGAACTGGGTCGGGTGGAAATGCTGGGTGGAAACGGTGCCGGCAGCGCCGCCCTGCGCCTGACCGCCGAACGCATCGAGGATGCCATGGTCCGTGTCACCATCGTCGATCCGCAGGCGGAACATGCCGGGATCGTCGTCGATTCCATGTCCCAGCAGGCGATGGAGGAAGAGCTTGACCTGCTGCGCAAGTCGCTGGACCAGACGCCGATGCTGGTCTGGCGGCAGGATGCCTGCGACGCGATCACCTGGGCCAATGCCGCCTATCTGCGCCGGGCCGAGGCTCATGCCGGCGGCATGCTCAGCTGGCCATTGCCGCGGCTGCTGGATCCTCCCAAACCTGCTCCGGGCGGCGGGCCCTCCACCCGGCGCGCATCGCTGGAAAGCGACGGGATCATGTCCTGGTATGATTGCCACAGCCATCAGATCGGCGACCAGACGATGATGTTCGCCCTGCCCGCCGATGCCGCCGTCCGGGCCGAGCGCAGCCTTCGCGAATTCGTCCAGACGCTGACCAAGACCTTTGCCGACCTGCCCATCGGACTGGCCATCTTCGACCGCCAGCGGCACCTGCAATTGTTCAACCCGGCGCTGATCGACCTGACCGGGCTGCCGACCGGATTCCTGACCGCGCGGCCGACCCTGTTCGACCTGCTGGATCAGTTGCGCGAATCGCGCATGGTTCCCGAGCCCAAGGATTTCCGCAGCTGGCGCCAGCACATGAACAATCTGGAAAGCGCCGCCGCCACCGGCCACCATGTCGAGACCTGGTCGCTGCCGGGCGGGCAGACCTATCGCGTCACCGGACGGCCGCATCCCGATGGCGCGGTGGCTTTCCTGTTCGAGGACATCACCTCGGAAATCTCGCTGACCCGGAAATTCCGCGCCGATCTGTCGCTGGGCGAAAATGTCATCGACGGGCTGGATGACGGGCTGGCGGCCTTCTCGTCAAGCGGCCAGATCCTGATGACGAACCAGTCTTATCGCCGGATCTGGGGCGGCAGCGCCACCACCCTTGCCGAGGCGCTGAGCGATTGGGAAGGAAGGGTCGAGAACGGTCCGGGCTTTGCCGCCCTGCGCGCCCGGCTGACGGCAGGGTCGGAAACCTCGCGTGACACCGGCCTGATTACCGGACCGGATGGCGCGCTGCTGGATTGGCGGGTCACCCGGATCGGCGGCGCGCGGCAATTGCTGCGCTTCCGCCGGGCCGAGATCGTCGCCACGACACCCGGTCAGGACGGGGCCGCCCCGCTTCTGACCCGGGCCGTGGGCGCGGATTAGGCACCGCCCGCGCGGCCTCCGTCCTCAGTAGTCGCGCTCGAAATAGATGCCCAGCGTGCTCTGACCTTCGCTGTCCACCGAACCGCGCGCGGTCAGGCTTTCGGTCACGTCCAGGTTGAGGTTGATCGTGCTCTTGCCGTTATTGCCGACGGCCACGTCGGTATAAAGATTTTCGCTGAGATACTTGCCCGCACGGACCTGCACATTTCCCTCGGCGTCGGTCTGAAGGTCCAGATCGTCCAGGCCGAACTGGTTGCGCAGATTGCCGACGATTCCTTCGCCGCCGCGCCCGGCCAGCACCGCGATCGCATTGGCAAGCTGGGCGGCCTGAAGCGGACTGATATTGTCCAGGCCCCGGCCGAACAGCAACTGCGACAGGACCTCTTCCTCGGGCAATTCGGGCGAGGATTCGAAGGTGATCTCGGGATCGCGCGCCTCGCCATCGATGATGACCCGGGTCGTGATCCCGTTCTGCGAGGTTTCGGCCACCAGCCGGATCACCGGCACCAGGCTGCCCTGCAATTCGACCAGCCCCTCGGCCAGATCGAACCGCTTGCCCAGCAGATCGACCCGGCCCCGGATCAGTTCCAGCTGACCGATGGGGATCACGTTGCGCGTGGTTCCCGTGACCCGCAGCGCGCCACCCATTTCGGCATCGACGCCGCGGCCGCGGATGAAGATCTGGTTCGGCGCATTGATCTGCAGGTCCAGCCGCGGCGGATTGGCCGGCGGGGTCGAGGGCGGGCCGGCCATGCCGGCATCGCGCGACGCCTGGCTGGGATAATCCTCCAGCCCGGCCTTGGCCCGGGTGCCGCGAACCGGCGGACGCTCTGCACCGACATGCTGGATATCCGGAATGGCCTTTGCCCCGCCGAGTCCGGTCGAGGGGATTCGGATCTCGGTCGCGCCGACATTGACGGTGCCGGCGATCAGCGGGCCCGAGGCCATGTTGCCGCTCATCGTCAATTGCCCGTTCAGTTGCGTCTCGTAGAGGTTCGGATCGCGCGCGACCAGATTGTCCAGCACGATGGTCAGATCCAGATTGCCCGCCTGCAGATCGACCGGTCCGGAAACGGCCAGCGATCCGCCCGCCGCGACGCCGCTCCGCGCATCTACCAGGATGCGGCCGTTCCGAAGATCGGCGGTGACGTTCAATCCCTGCAGACGCACGCCCAGGCCGGGATCGGCCAGTTCACCGCCGCTGAGCTGGATGCGGCCGCTGACCGCGTTCAGCGATGGCGGACCGTTCACACTGACATCGACGCTGACCGGCCCCTCGATGCTGCGCGTGCGAATGAAGCTGTTGGCGATCGAGGCGTTGGTGTTGCCGGAAATGTCCAGGTTCGTGTCCGAGAAATTCCGCGCCGCCGAACCCGAGATTTGCAGCCGCGTGTCCCCCGGCGCGACGACGGCCAGATCGACCGCGAAATCCTGACCCGATTCGCGGATCGTGCCGTCCACGCTCAGCGCGCCGGGCAATTCGCGCAGGACCAGTCCCAGATCGGTCAGCCGGGCCGAGACGTTCATGCCGCTGGCGGTGTCGCCATCGGCATCGACCCGCAACTGCGGATTGCGGACCTGAAGGCGCTGGAAGGACAGGCCCGACGCCGATTGCGTCGCCGCCACGTCGAAGCCGGTCTGGCCGCGCAGGATCGGATCGATCCGGTCCTGCCCGATAGCCAGCCCGTTCGCGCGGCCGGTCGCGGTGATCCGGCGCAGGCCGTTTTCTTCGACCAGACTTGCATCGGCGCTCAGCGAGCCGCGGATCCCATTGCCCAGAAAGCGCAGGTCGGCGGCGTTCAACTGCGCAGAGATGTCGGTCTTGCCGCCGCCAAGGGTGCCGGTCGCATTCGCGCTGAGGCGGGGATTTTCCAGCTGTGCCTGATCGATGGTGAAGACACCGTCGCGTTCGACAGCCATCACCGACAGCCGGGTCTCGCCGGCCAGCGCGCCATCGACCTGCGCCTGCCCGAAGGACAGATCCTGCCCGCTGCCGCGCACCGCCAGCCGCCGCGCGCCATCGCCGCTTTCACGGAAGGTCCCGTCCAGGGTCATCGTGCCGCGCCAGCCGGGGCCGAACGAGGCCAGCGACGCGATCTGCGCGGAGGCCGTCAGGTCGGTCACGCCCTTGCCATAGACGCCGCTTGCGGTGGCCGAAAGCTGCGGGTTCGAAATCCGCACGTCCCGCAACGTGACCGTGCCCTTGTCCTCTTCGGCCTTGACGGCAAGCCGGGTCTCTCCCCGGAAGGCGCCGTCCACCTGCGGCTGGCCGATGGCCAGATCGCGGGCGGTGCCGGTCAGATCCAGGCGCCGGATGCCGTCCTGGCGCTGCACCAGCATCGCATCGGCGTTCAGCGATCCGCCCCAATCCGGCCCGAACGGCGCCAGCGAAGCGATGTCAAGCCGGGCCGTCAGATCGGTTTCGCCCTGACCATAGGTGCCGCGGGCCGTCGCGTTCAACTGGTCATTCACCAGTCGCAGGTCGCGCAGGGTGATCAGGCCGTCCTTTTCCTCGGCCTTGACCACCAGATCGGTGGTGCCGGTCAGCGCCTCGTTGCCATTGGCAAGCCCGAGGCTGAGATCCTGGCCTTTTCCGGTCAGATCCAGAAAGCGCGTGCCGTCCCGTTCCGTCAGGCTGGCCCGGGCGGTAAAGCCGCCGCGCCAATCAGAGCGCAGCGCCGACAGATCGGGCAGTTCGAAGGTCGCCGTCGCGTCCAGCGCGCCCGTCACGAAGCTTCCCTTGGCCTTGGCATCCAGTTGCGGGTTTGACAATTGCAGCGTCTCGACCTGATAGCCGCCATCCTGTTCGGCCGCGATGATGGCCAGGCTGGTGCGCCCCTGAAGGGCTCCGTCCAGCGCCGCGATCCCGATCTTCAGATCGTTCGCCTCGCCACTGACCGACAACCGCCGCGCCCCGGCGGCGCCGGTCAGATTGGCCTCGGCCTGCAGCGCGCCCGAGAAGTTGGGATCGGCGTCCTGCAACGAAGGCATCGAGATCGTCGCCTTCACGTCGCTGGACAGGCTGTTCAGATAGCCCTGCGCCTGCGCGGTCAGCCGCTGGGCGTTGATATCGAAACGGCTCAGTTCGATCCCGGTCTGGTCGCGCCGCGCCGCCAGCCTGATCCGCGACTGGCCGGCAAGCAGCCGATCCACCTGCGGCTGGTCCAGCGCGATATTCTGTCCGGTGGCTTCGGCGTCGATGTCGAAACCCTTGGTCAGGACGTTGTAGTAGCCGGTCACCGATGCGTTCGCGCTGCCCTTGATCGACCGGTTCGCGATGACCGACAGCCGCGCGAGATCGTCATAGCGCGCCTCGGCATCGGCCGAGATCAGGAAGCCGCTGGACAGGCCGGAGACCAGGAAATATCCCGACAGGCCGTAATCCGCGCCGTTCACCGTAACCTCGGACAATTCGACGGCATTTCCGGGCGTGAAATCGAACTGGGCCGATCCGTCCAGCTGCGTCCCGATAGCCTCGGCCAGACCGCGATCGGCAAAGTCCATCCGCTGTCCGCCAAAGCCGATCCTGCCCGACACGTTGGACAGCGCGCCATTATCCAGCACCACCGCGCCCGCCCCGTCCAGCGTCAGCGCGCCGATCGTGACCTGGCCCTGATCCAGCTGGCCGACGCGGCCGGTCAGGGTCCAGCCCTGTCCCTCGGCCGAATCGTATTGCAGTTCCAGCCGTCCCGACTCCACTGTCGTGTCCTGCGCGAAAGGCAGCGCGACGGGAACCTGCGACGCATTGGCGTCACGGCCCAGCGTGATCAGAAGCTGCGCGGTTTCCGGCGCATTCTTGGCATTCAGCGAAAGCCGACCGTCGATCCCAAGCGCATCGGTGGCCAGTTTGAGCACCGGCAGGTTCAGCCGCCCGTCGTCGCCGCGCCAGCCTTCGGCCGTCAATTGCGTTCCGGTTCCGAAAAATGCACGATCCTCGGGCGGCAGCAGGGTGGCGATGTCGCCGCCAAGCTGGACGCGGAAATTCGTGCCGGGGCTGCCATCGGGCCCTGCCCCCGCATTCGCCCCCACCGATCCGGTGACACGCTGCTGGCCGTCCGTCGCCAGACGGATGTCGGCCATGAAATCCTTGATCTCGCCTTCGCCGCTGATCTGCGCCGTGACCGAGGGCTTGTCATAGAGGTTGACGAGGTTCACCAGCAGGCCGTCGGCCGCCTCGTCCAGGCCCAGATTGACGCGCAGGACCTTGGTTCCGTTCGAATAGCCCGCATCCAGCACGAACTGGCCGCGCGGCCCGTCCAGACGGTCGATGGTCAGTTTGGCCGCGCCCTCGCCGCCGGCAAGGCTCATGCTGCCGTCGATGGAGATCGCCGCCTCGACGCCGATCACCGGCTGGCCCAATTCGACGCGGCCGGCGCGGATTTCCTTGATCTCGACGCCGACCGGCAGTTCGGGCAGCGCGAATTCCGTGGTCTCGGCCTTGGGCGCCGCCGCCCCGCCCGCGCCCGGCAGGCGCGGCAGGCTGATGCGTTCGGCCGACAATTCGGCGATATCGACCCGGCCGCGCAACAGCGCCGAGCGGTTCCACTGGATGGCGCCGTTCTCAAGCGTCAGCCAGACGCCATCTGCGTCCGCAATGGTCATCTGGGTGAAGGTCGCGCGCGAGGACAGCGCCCCCTGAAACCCGTCGATCGAGATGCGGCGCCCCTGACCCGACAGGTTCCGCTCCAGCAGCCGGGTGATGAAGCCCTTGTCGTCCGAGACCTCGGCCGAGATGTCGGCCGCGCTTTGCGCATGGGCCGCCAGCGGCAGGAACATCGCGAGAAGAAGAATCCAGATCGTGCGCATCAGAATGCCTGCCCCAGCCCCAGATAGACCTGAACGCCGTTGCCGGTCTTGCCCGAGACCGGCGCGGCGATGTCGAATCGCAGCGGCCCGATCGGCGTCTTGTATCGCACCCCGATGCCGGCGCCGGCATGATCGCCGCTGTCGCCGCCAAAGGAACCTTCGGACCAGACGCGGCCGTAATCGGCAAAGGCGACCAGTCCGATCCGCTCGCGGACCTGGAACCGCATCTCGGCGTTCAGCGTCGCGACGCTCATGCCGCCGGTCATGATCGGGCCGTCCGGGCTGGGAATCACTTCGACGCCCAGCGATTGATAGGGCTGGCCGCGCACGGTTCCGCCGCCGCCCGAAAAGAACAGATAGTCGCGCGGCGTGTTCCGGATATCGCTGCCCAGCACGCTGCCCAGCCGGGCGCGGCCGGCCAGCGTGAACCTGTCATCCTGGCCCAGCGAATAGAAACCGCGCGCCTCGCCCAGCAAGCGGACACCGTCATCGGTGCCGCCGAAGCCCTTGAAGGGCGCGGCATCGGCGCTGAGATAATAGCCCTTCCTGGCGTCGGTCGGTTCGTCGCGCTGGTCCCATGTCACGCTCAGCGGGAAAGCGAGAACCTTGAAATCCCGTTGCCCGTTGGCGTCGAACACGCGCGAGAACTGGTATTCGACGGCCAGGTTGGTGGTCAGCCGGTCGCTGAAGATACGGTTGAAGCCCAGCCCGACCGAAGCCGAATCGGAATCGTAATCCTCTTCGCGCATCCGGGCCAGCCGGGTTTCGACATAGGCGGTGGTATCCGGCGTGATCGTCGCCGGACGGTCGAGACGGAAGGTCAGGTCCTCGTCGCGCCCGCTGGTCTTCGAGCCGATATCCTTGACCTTGCCTTCGATCCGCAACCGCTCGCCCCCGCCCAGCAGGTTGCGGTGCATCCAGTAGGCCGAAACCATCGCACCATCGGTGTTCGAGATTTCGAATCCCGCCCCGATCCGGCGCAGTTTCTGTTCCACCACGGTCAGGTTCACATCCATGCTGTTGTCCGGCCCAAGCTGGTCGGCCTCTTCCAGCGTGATCGCCGAGAAGACGCCAGTGCGGCGCAGCCGCTTGCGAACCGTCTCGATATCGTCGGGATCGAAGGGCTGACCTTCGGGCAGGCCCGCGATCTTGCGCAGGCGGCGCGGCTTCATCCGCTCGTAGCCCGTCATGTTCAGCCTGCCGAAGGTAACCGCCGGGCCGGGATTCAGCCCGATTCGGCTGTCCACGGTATTCTGGTCGTGATCGGCGACGATGCTCTGGCTGCCGACAACGGCCTTGGCGTGGCCGTCATTGCGCCAGCCATCCACGCCCGCCGCGGCGGCCGCCTTGATCGTGCCGGTGCCCGCGGTCTCACCCACGGCATATTCGCCCGGAATGTCGGATCCGGGCGCGACAGGCGCGATCTGGGCGCGCGAGAACTTGAAGCCGGGACCGGGATCGACGCGGATCACGACCTTGCGCACGACCCGGGGCGCATCCAGCGGCGCGACCTCGGCCGCCTCGACGCCGTCCAGCGTGATGTTGATGACCGGAGAATAGAACCCCTTGTCATAGAGCAGGCCCAGGATCCGGGCATAATCGGCGCGGGCCGCGGCGAAGACGTCCTGCCCGGTGGTGCGATCCTCGTCCAGCGCGCCCTTGATGAGCGAACTGTTGCGAATTTCGCGATCCAGCCCGTCCTGGTTGCCGGCGACCGTGATTTGCAGATCGACCGGACCTTCGGATTGGCTGCCGCGGCCGAACAGGCCCGAGAACGGGGACGAGGATTGGCCAAGCGCCATTCCCCCGAAACCCAGTGCCGTGAAGACGACAAGTGCCGCCCGCAGATATGCCCGCATCGTCCTGCCCTGCAATTCTTGCTTTTGGCGATTTGAGCAGGATTGCGCCGCGGAATCCAGCAATTCCTGCGAAAAGGGGGGCCGCGTTAACCTTTTTTGGCGCATCGTGGCGTCAGGACAATGCGGCCAGGCATCCCTGAAGCGCGGCCATGTCGTCACGGATCAGGAAGATCGGCGTGTTTTCGGGAATATGGCGCATGAAGGGCTGGGACAGCAGCCCGGTGCTGAAGCGGTCTATCCGGTCGGCGATGCTGCGCCCGACGCTGCCGGCCAGATACAGGCCCTCCAGCGGCATGAAATGCAGCGTCAGTTCGCGGCACATCAGGCCGACCATCTCGGCGAACAGATCATAGGTCGCGACGGCCTGCGGATCGCCGGCCTCTGCCGCCCTGGCGATCCTTTCGCCGGGAACCGGATCGGTGCCGGTGCGGGCGGCGTGGAACCGTGACAGGCCACGGCCGGAAAAGGTTTCCTCGGTCGAGGTGAAGGCGCGGGCGGCCTCGGCGCCGACGGTTTCGGACAGGCGCTGCCAGATGTTGGCGGGCAGGTGGGTGTGCCCTTCTTCGGCCTCCATCGCGGTGATCGCGCCACCGGGCAGCGCGCGGACGGCGCAGACGTTGAAGCCGGTCCCAAGCCCCACGACCAGCGCCTGACCGTTGCGGGCGCGATCCTCGGGCGCCTCGCGCAGGACCGCCAGCCCGTCGCCCGACAGCGACGGCGTGGCATAGCCAAGCGCGGTCAGATCGTTGATCAGCCGCACATGATCCGCATCGGTCAGCCGGGCAAGGCGGTGTTCGTCGAAATCCCAGTCACGGTTCGTCAGGCTGGCCTTGCCGCCGCTGACCGGCCCCGCCACCGCGATACAGACCGAGGTGATGCGCGGCTGGTCCTGGTCCTTCTGAAAGCGCCGCACGACATCGTCGAAACTGGCGAAATCGTCGCCGCGAAAGCGGGTCACGGTGTTATCGTCGATGACCCCGTTTCGCGCGATGGCAAGCCGGGCATTGGTGCCGCCGACATCCCCCAGAAGCATCGCCATTCCGTTACTCCTCGCCCTGCATTTTCTGCCGTTCCCCATCCTTAGGCGAGATCCGGGAAAGTTGCGAGAGGGCGAAGGCCATGGACGCGCCGGACCCTGTTCCGGCCGCCGCCGACGGGGTTTGCGCCACGAATCCGGCCATCGCGACCGGCGGCCCAGACGCCGCGCGGGGCAGGGGTCTTGCCGGCCGCCAGAAGCGGCGTTGTCCGGGGCCGGAATCGCCGCAGGGGAACAAACCCCCGAAATCGCGCGTTTCAGCATCAGAAAACGCAAGGAAAGGCCCGAACCGATGATCCGCTCTGCAAACCGCATCGCCCGCCTGACAATGGCCGGCAGCGTCGTTCTGCTGACGGCCCTGCCCGGACTTTCGGCAATCCGTTCCGATCAGCCAATCCAGGGGTGGCCCGCCATGGAGGGCGTGGACATCGCGACCCTTCTGAACCAGGCGCAGAGCCTTCCGACCTCGGATATGGCGGTCGGTGATCAGCCCTATTGCGCGGTGAACGACGAGATCAGCTCTACTCTGAAGCATGATTTCAACGAAGCCCCCGTCGATGTCAGCCGGCGTGACGGGACCGAATTGTGGGGCTCGGACCAGATGGGAACCTGGACGCTGGTCGCCACGCGGCCCGATGATACAAGCTGCATCATCGCCTCGGGGATCGGCTATGACGATCGCAAGGCGGCCGAGGTCTATTACACGACCGCCGGCCTGCGCTGACGGCGAGGCTTGATCCTCCGCGCCATTTCAGGCTTTTCTTGCGGCCGGAACCGCGATTGCGCATGGCCTTCGGGTCATGCAGGATCGCGCCGCAAGAGGGAGGATCTCATGAAACACATCTGCACCGCCGCGCTTTTGGGCGCGGTCTTCGCCACGCCCGCCGCCGCCAGAGAGGTGAAGATCGGCTATGCGCTGGCCGAGGACAGCCATTACGGCGTCGCGGCCAAGGCCTTCGAGAAATCGGTCACCGACCAGTTGGGCGATGCTTTCACCTTCAAGGATTTTCCCTCGTCGGGACTTGGCGGCGAACGCGAAGTGGTCGAGGGTGTGCAGCTTGGCACGGTGGACATGACCATCGTGTCGACCGGAACGCTGTCGAATTTCGTGCCCGAAGTGGGCGTCTTCGACGTGCCGTTCCTGTTCAGCAGTCTCGATCATGCGCGCCGCGTCCTGGACGGCGAGATCGGGCAGGAAATGCTGGCCAGGTTCGACGAGGCCGGGCTGCACGCGCTGGCCTGGGGCGAGCAGGGCTTTCGCCATATCACGAATAATCGGGGACCCATCACCACCCCCGCCGATGCCAAGGGGCTGAAGATCCGCACGATGGAAAACCCGGTCCATATCAAGGCGTTCGAGGCGCTTGGCGCCGCGCCCACGCCGATGGCCTGGCCCGAGGTGATCGGGGCGCTGCAACAGGGCGCCATCGACGGCCAGGAAAATCCGCTTTCGGTGATCGTTTCGGCCAAGCTGAACGAGGTGCAGAAATACCTGACGCTGGACGGCCACGTCTATTCTCCCGCCGTCATCCTGATTTCCCCCGCGCTGTGGAACAGTCTCGACGACAGCCAGAAGGCCGCTTTCGACAAGGCCGCCAAGGATGCGGTCACGGCGATGCGGGCCTATGTCGATGAGGTCGAGGCTTCGGGTGTCGAGACACTGAAACAGGCCGGAATGCAGGTCAACGAATTGACGCCCGACCAGAAGGCCGCCTTCCGCGCCGCGCTGGAAGGCCCCTACAAGGACTACGAGGCGCAGTTCGGCAAGGATCTGATGGACCGCATCCAGGCCGAACAATAGGGCCGATGCGCCGGCTGGAACGCCTGTTCGTGGTGCTGAACGGCACCGTCGTCATCGCCGGCCTCGCGGTGATGGCGGCGGTCGTCGGCGCGAATGTGGCCGGGCGCTACCTGCTGGGATTCTCGCTGACATGGTCGGACGAGGTCGCGCGCTACACGATGATCTGGCTGACCTTCCTTGGTGCCGGGCTGGCCCTGCGCGAGGGTGCCCATGTCGCCATCGCCAATGCGCAAGAGGCACTGCCCGGCCCCGCGCAGCGCGCGCTCCGCTGGGCCATCCTTCTGATCCTGTTCGCTTTCTTCGGTTTCATGGTCTGGGTTGGCATCGACTACATGAATCGCATGGCGATCCAGAAATCCGCCGCGCTTCGATTGCCGATGTACTGGGTCTATGCCGCGATGCCCGCCGGCTTCGCGCTGATGATGGTGCATCTGGCGCTGATCGCCCCGCGATACCTGCAGGCGGGTTTCAACGCCACCGACGAGGCCGCGCGTGGTTGAGATCCTGGTCGCCGCCTTCCTGATCCTGATGATCCTCGGCGTGCCGGTGGCCTTCGCGCTGGCGATGGCGGCCTTTGCGGCGGTGTCGCTGGCGGGCAGCTATCCGCTGGTGGTCGTCGTCAAGGAGATGTTCACCGGCCTCGACAGCTTTCCCCTGCTGGCCGTGCCCTTCTTCATCCTGGCAGCCGAAATCATGTCGGCGGGTGCGATTTCCGCCATGCTGCTGCGCTTTGCCGCGCAATTCGTGGGCCATCTGCGGGGTGGGCTGGGCTATGCCAATGTCCTGACCTCGACCCTGTTCGCGGGAATTTCAGGCTCGGCGCTGGCGGATGCGGCGGGGCCGGGGGCGATGATGGTGCGGATGATGGAGAAGGGCGGCTACAGCCGCGCCTATGCCGGGGCGCTGACCATCGCCACATCGGTCGTCGGCCCGATCATCCCGCCCTCGATCACGATGATCATCTATGCGCTGCAGGACCGCAACGTGTCGGTGGGGTCGCTGTTCATGGCCGGGATCCTGCCGGGGCTGCTGATTTCCGCCGCGATGGCCGGGGTGAACTGGTGGATCAGCCGCAAGCGCGGCTATCGCAGCGCCGAACCGCGTCCGCCCGTCCTGCAGATGATCCGCAACACCGTCGCCGCGCTGCCGGCGCTGGCTCTGGTGGTGCTGATCGTGGGCGGCATCCGCGGCGGTGTGTTCACGCCGACCGAGGCATCCGTCATCGCCGTCGTCTATGCGATCCTCGTCAGCGCCGTGATCTATCGCGGCTTCACATTCGCGGATCTCTGGGGGGCGTTCTGGCGGGCCGGGATCATGTCGGTCGCGGTGCTGATGATCCTTGCCGGCGCGCGCGCCTTTGCCTGGGTGCTGATCATCGAGGGCGTGCCGCAGGCGATGGCCGACGCGGTGATCGCGATGAACCTGTCGCCCGTCGCCTTTCTGCTGATGGTCAACCTGCTTCTGCTGGTCTTCGGCATGTTCATGGACCCGCTGCCGGGGGTGATGATCCTTGTGCCGATCCTGGCACCCATCGCCAACAGCCTCGGCATCGCCGCCGATCACTTCGCGATCATCGTGATCGTCAACCTGACCTTCGGACTGATCACGCCCCCGGTCGGCGGCCTGATCTTCGTCGTTGCCTCGGCCACCAACCAGCGCCCCTCGGCGCTGATCCGCGAATTGCCGCCCTTCTTTCTGGCCGCGCTGGTGGTTCTGGCGATCCTGACCTTCGTGCCCGGCCTTTCGACCTGGCTGCCCGCCATCAGCGGCTTCTCGCGCGGCTAGGGGCGGAATTTGTTGATAAATGTCAGACCTCGCCGCATCCTGCCCCGGTCCGATACGAAAACCCGGAGGGAGAGATGAGCAAGCGTGACGAACTGATCGGGAAATATGCCGGCGACATCCGCGACAAGCTGGGGGTCGAACCCGACATGGACCTGCTGCGCAAGGTGACGATCGGCTGCGGTCCGTCGATCTACAACAACGACGCCGAAACCGTCGCGGCCAGCGACGAGGCCGAACTGGACCGGATCCGAAAGAACTATCTGATGAAAAAGCTGGGGCTTCCCGACGGTCCGGCACTGATGGAAGGCGTCCACGCGGTGATCGACAGATACGGCCGGTCGAACCGCAGCAAATACCGCGCGGTCGTCTATTACCTGCTGTGCCAGCACTTCAAGAAACAATCGGTCTATGCCTGAACCGAGGCCATCCGCCTGATCGCGGCGGCATGGGCGGCCGATGCCGCAGGGCCATCGGCCGCCAGTGCGGTCGCGGCCCCAACCGGCGCCCGGCAATCGGACGCGGCCAGATTGTCGAGGCGGGCGGTCAGATCGCGCAACATCGCCTCGGCCAGGGAATTGGGCGGGGCGGGGCGGTCAAGGGTCAGGATGGCCGGACCGTCGCGCGTCTCGCGGCGGATCACGGAATGTTCCCTTTCCCTCCGCGGGAGGCTGTGTCAGACAGTTTCGCAAAGAATTTCGTGTCGAAAGGTATCCGTCATGATCCGTTTGCTTGCCACCTCGGCCGTGGCGCTGATCGCGGGGGCCGCGCCGGTCCTGGCCGAACTGACGCCGGCGCAGGTCTGGGACAGTCTCGAAAGCTATTACACCGCGATGGGTTACAAGGTCGAGGTGGGCCAGCGCGACGAATCCGGCGACACGCTGACCGTTTCGGACATCACGCTTTCGCCGCCGGCGGCGGACACGGCCAGCACGACGACGATCACCGTGCCGAAGATGATCCTGCAGCAGACCGGCGATGCCAAGGTCCGCACGATGATCGAGGGCGATACGCTGATCGATTCGATCACCACCCCGCCCGAGGGCGAGCCGGTCGAGTTCGATGCCACCGTGTCGCTGCCCGACAACGAGATGATCAGTTCAGGCACGCCCGACGCGATGACCCACGAGGTCGTCTATCCGCAGATCAAGGTTGCGGCGACCTTCACCGGCGGCGCGGCGCAGGACGGCAAGGCACCCTTGACGATCCTGCTGAACGACGTGAAGGGCCGCCAGCAGAACCAGGACGGCACGGCCGGCCGGATCACCTATGATCTCAGCGCCGCCGGCGTGGACATCGCCCTCAGCGCGAAAGAGCCTGTGCAGCAGGACGGCTCGGGCGGGACCGGACAGATCGACGCCAGCGGCAATGTCACGGATCTGACCGCAAGCGGCTGGATGCAGATGCCGTCGGACGCGCCCTCGGAACCGCAGGCGCTGAACAGCGCGCTGGCATCCGGGATGGCGCTGGACGGAACCCTGACGATGGGAAGGGTTTCGGGCGAGTTCGTCTTTTCCGGTCAGGACGAGGACGGCCAGCCGCAAGACGGCAAGGCCAGCTATGCCGCCGGCCCCAGCAGCATGGCGTTCTCGATGTCGAAGGACGGGCTGGGCTATGAAGGCTCGGGCAAGAACAGCGCGGTCGAGATGACCCTCGGCTCGCTTCCCTTCCCGATCACCTATGCCGTCGCCGAGACCTCGGCCAAGATGATGCTGCCGGTGACCGCTTCGGACCAGCCGCAGCCCTTCACGCTTGCCTACAGCCTCAGCGGGCTGACGATGGGCGATGCGATCTGGGGCCTGTTCGATCCGCAGGCCAAGCTGCCCCGCGACCCGGCCAGTCTGACCGTGGATCTGTCGGGCAATGCGCTGGTCGGCAGGGACCTGCTGGATCCGGCGCTGGCCGAGAAGATGCAGCGCGAACAGGATCCTGCGGCCAGTGGCGATCTCGCCGCCGGGAACCCGGCCGATCAGCCCGCAGGCCCCGACATGCCCTTCGCGCCGCAGGATCTGACGATCAACAGGATTGCGCTGGATGCGGTGGGGGCCAAGGCCGATCTGACCGGCCAGCTTGCCTTCGGCGATACGCCCAACGAGCCGGTCGGCAAGATCCAGGGCAGCTTCACGGGCCTGAACACCCTGCTGGAGACATTGTCGGCCATGGGCCTGCTGCCGCAGGAACAGCTGATGGCGACGCGGATGATGCTGGCCATGTTCGCCCGCCCCTCGGACAGCGATCCCGAGACGATGACGACCGAGATCGAATTCCGCGAGGGCGGGTCGATCTTTGCCAATGGCCAGCAGGTGAAATAGGCCGCAAGGCAAGCCGGGTCGGGGCAGGGTTGTCCCGACCGTCTCGCGCCATGGCGCGCATCACCGACCGCGCATCGACGCCCGCCCGGAATCGGGATGCGGCAGGCTGACCGGGCCGCGCCCGCTGGCGTCCGTGCCCCGGTTTCGCGGCGCAGTCCGGCCGCGGATCACCCTTTTCATTTGCGCATCGCTTCGGGTCGCGGGAAAAGAGGACGCCGAACAACGAGGACTTCATGAGCAGCACAACCCCCCGATTGCAGGATCTGGCCCAACGGCTGATCCAGGCCGCGACGGCGGCAGGCGCGGATCAGGCCGATGCGCTGGCGCTTTCGGGCCAGTCGGTCAGCATCGACGTGCGCGCGGGCGGGCTGGAACATGCCGACCGCGCCGAAGGGGTCGAGATCGGCCTGCGCGTCCTGATCGGCGGGCGGCAGGCCTGCGTCTCGGGTTCGGACCATACGGATGCGGCGATCGCACAGATGGCCGACCGCGCCGTCGCCATGGCCCGCGAAGCGCCGGTCGATGATCATCTGGGGCTGGCCGCGCCCGGGCAACTGACCGATCGGCGCGACGCCTCGGGGCTGGAATTGTCCGATGACAGCGCCGATCCCGCCCCCGACCACCTTCAGGATCTGGCGCTGCGGGCCGAGGCGGCGGCGCTGGCCTTGCCGGGCATCGCACAGGTCGAATCCGCCAATGCATCCTTCATGCGGCGTCAGCTTTGGCTGGCGGCCTCGAACGGGTTTTCCGGCGGCTACGGACGGACCGGCCACGTGATTTCGGCGGTGGCGATCACCGGCGAGGGGCTGGGCATGGAACGCGATTACGCCGCCGAATCCCGCGCCTTCACCGCCGACCTGCCCGAGCCGGAAGAGATCGGGCGACTGGCGGCCGAACGCACGCTGGCCCGCGCCGGGTCGCGCAAGCCGCCCACCGGGGCGTTTCCGATCCTCTATGACCGCCGCGTCTCGGCCTCGCTGATCGGGCATCTGCTGGGCGCGGTCAATGGCAGCGCCATCGCGCGGGGGGCCAGCTGGCTGCTGCGCGCGCTGGATCAGCCGGTCCTGCCGGCGGGCTTCGACCTGACCGAGGATCCGCTGCGCCCGCGCTATCCCTCGTCTCGGCCCTTCGATGTCGAGGGGCTGGCGACGCGCCGGCGCAGGATCGTCGCCGATGGCGTGCTGCAAGGCTGGACGCTGGATCTGGCGACGGGGCGCAAGCTGGGGCTGGACAGCACCGGATCGGCGGCGCGCGGGCTGGCCTCGGCGCCCTCGCCCACGACGGCGAACGTGATCCTGACACCGGGCGCGAAGACCCGGGACCAGATGATCGCCGAGATGGGGCGGGGGCTGGTCGTGACCTCGATGCTGGGGGCCTCGATCAATGGCACGACGGGCGATTATTCGCGCGGCGCCGCGGGTTTCTGGGTCGAGAACGGCCAGATCGCCTATCCGGTCAACGAATGCACCATCGCCGGCAATCTGCGTGACATGCTGATGCGCATCGAGGCGGCCAACGACGCGCTGCCCTGGCGCGGGGCCGAGGTGCCCAGTCTGCGCGTCGAGGGAATGACCGTTGCCGGGGCCTGAGGCCGATCTGGCGCTGCTGGCGGATGCCGCGCGGCAAGCGGGGCCGATCGCGATGCGATACTGGCGTCAACAGCCGCAATCCTGGGAAAAACCCGACGGCGCCGGCCCCGTGACCGAGGCCGATCTGGCCGTGAACGAGACGCTGGAGACGATCCTGCGACGCGCCCGGCCCGATTACGGCTGGCTGTCCGAGGAAAGCGAGGCCGATCCCTCGCGGCTGGATGCCAGCCATTGCTTCATCATCGACCCGATCGACGGCACCCGCGCCTTCATCGCCGGGCAGGAGGGTTTCGCGCATTCGCTGGCCGTCGCGCATGGCGACCGGATCACCGCCGCCATCGTGCATCTTCCGGCGATGGATCTGACCTATACCGCCTTCGCCAACGGCCCGGCGCTGCTGAACGGCCGGCCCATTGCACCCAGCGATGCCGGGATCGCGGGCGCGCGCGTGCTGACCTATCGCGCCGCCGCCGAGCCGGGGTTCTGGCGCGACGGCCGCGTGCCGGGCTTTCGGCGCGAATTCCGCCCCTCGCTGGCGTGGCGGCTGTGCCTTGCCGCCGAGGGGCGTTTCGACGCGGCGCTGTCGCTGCGGGCGGCCTGGGAATGGGACATCGCGGCGGGCAGCCTGATCGCGGAACGCGCCGGCGCCGCGGTCAGCGACCGGCAGGGCGCGCGGATGCGGTTCAACGGGCCGCGCGCGATGGTGGACGGGCTGATCGTCGCCGGCCCGCGTCTGCACGACCAGATGCTGACGGCGCTGAGGCGCGGCTAGATCAGCCCGGATTTCGTCACCTTCAGCAGCCCCGCGCGGCGCAGCGAATCGACCGGATAGCCATCCGATCCCATCAGCTCCAACGAGAAATCAGGCTCCAGTTTCTTCAATTGCTGCAATGCCCGGCGCGCGCCCTCGTGGTCGTTCAACTCATAGCGGATGGCGCTGAGAAAACGCAATGCGGGGCGATTTTCGGGCGCGTATCCGTGAGTGGTCGAAAAGTATCGCTCGGCCGCGGGCAGATCGCCCACCCGCATGGTGGCGATGGCCCGACGCAGGATCCAGGCGGCGGGGCCCAGTTCGGACAGCGCGCTGTTATGGGCGGCGCTGGCCTCGGCCTCGGCCTCGCGGTGGTGGCCCATGCTGGTCAGCGCGCTGGAATAGGCCAGACGCGCGATCGGATTTTCGTCGTCGATGGCCATGGCGTGGCGCGCCATGTCAAAGGCGGTCTCGCGCTGACCCTGATAGGCGGCGACCATTGCGTTCACGCCAAGCGCCGAGGGATTGCCGGGCGACAATTCGCGCGCCCGCGCGGCCATGTCGGCGGCCAGTTCCGCGTCATCCTCGGGGTTCTTCGACAGACGTTCCAGCAGCATCGTGTGGCGAATATAGGAGCGCAGCGACAGGATCACCGCCTTGTCGCCATTGGGGTCGATCTGGGCAAGCTGTTCATCCGCGCGTCTCAGCCGCGGCGCGGAATAGCTGAACACGTCCTGCAGCGGCATCCGGCGCAGACGCGGATCGGGCACGGTCTCGCGCAGGGCCTCGACCCCGTGCAGGATGGCGACGGTGACGCTGCTCGCGACCTGACGCAGATGCGCCAGCGTATCGTCGGCCGGGATGGTGAAACGGCGCGACCACAGCATCCGCCCGTCGCTGCGCAGCCGGGCCGCGAACAGGATGACGATGCTGCCCCCCGCCTTGTTGGCCATCGCCCCCAGCTCGATCCCGACCGAGATCCGGCCGATGCCCGGATCGCCCTGCACCACCTGCAGGGGCAGCATGTCGCTGACCCGTGCCGCCGCTTCTTGCAGGATCATCGCCGCCGTCACCGCCGCCTGCGGATCGGCCGCCATCGGCGATTGCAGGATCAGCGCCGGGGCGCCGTCCGGTTCCACCACGCTGGCCAGGACCTGGTCGGCCTGATCCTCGTAGTGGCTGCGGGCGTCACGCAGCCAATCCTCGAATTCGGGGTCGGGAATATCCAGGTCGGACGCGAATTCCGGCCGCTGCCCATCGGCACCGGGGCGGCCGGTCACGTCCAGCCGCACAAGATCGGTGTCCAGCCCGACCCAGCCCGGCCCGGTCAGCAGGGCGTGCCGCCAGGGTCCAAGGGCGATCCGGATCTCGCGCAGCAATTGCCGGATGCTGGCGGCGCCCTGTTCCGGCTCTCGTTCGCTGAACAGCAGATCCTGCAGCCGCGGCCGAGCCACCTGCATCTTGACCGAGGATCCCAGTACAGCCAGCGCACCGCGCGCCTTCATGCCGCGCGGCGTCAGACGTTCGCCGCCAGGTCCCGTCAGATCGACGGGCCCGGCCAGACGCAGGATCAGGTCGCTCACCGGAGATTGTCCGTCGCTGTGATCAAGAAAATGTGTTACCCTTAAACGATAAATTTTGACACGGCAAACCGGTCGTGGTGGTCGGAGCAGGCGGGAAGGTGGTTCTCCGATGGCAGTTTTAAACGCGCAAAACGCTCAGAATGCGCAAAACGCGCAAAATGCCCAGAACGCACAGAATGCCCAGGGCGGCGGGATCGGGCCGGGGTCGACCCTCATGGCGGCCGCGTTGATCCGCACCCGCGAGGCCATCGCGGGCACCGAACAGATCCAGCCCGTCGCCGGCCAGACGTCGGGCCTGGACATCACCGCGCGGCTTGAACGGCTGGACGACATCGACCGCGAGGCGGTCATGGCGGGCGAATTGCTGGAGGACATCAGCTTTTCCGCGACCGGCTACGACCCCGCCGAGAACACCGCCCGGACCATCACCGTCCTGCGCCGCAAGACCGGCACGAATCCGCTGAAGGCCAGCTATACCGAACTGGCCGCGATCACCCGGCCCGGCCTGGACGATTTCCGCCAGGCTGCGACATTGATCGGCAGCTATGCCGAACTGCGCAGCGACCGCGCCGCCGAAATCCAGGTCCAGACCCAGCATCTGGTCCCCTTCTTCGCCGCGATCCTGCCGATCGAGGCCAGCCGCGCGCCCGCCACGCTGGAAATGCTGGATCTGGCGCAGGACATGGCGACGTTCGTCGTCATGCGCGTCAAGCTGAACCTGGGCTGCCCGCGCCCGCCGCAGTTCAGCGACCGCATCCAGCCGATGATCGCCTGCCCGTCGCATGCCTCGCTGCCCAGCGGCCATGCCACGCAGGCCTTCACGCTGGCCACGATTCTGGCGCTGTTGCAGGATCCGGATGCCGGCGTGGCGTCCGACAGCCAGCTTTACCGACTTGCCTGCCGGATTTCGATCAACCGCACCGTCGCCGGCGTGCATTTTCCCGCCGACAGCGCAGCGGGGGCGGTTCTGGGCATTCAGCTGGGCCGGTATCTGGCGGCACGGGCACGCAAATCCGCCTTCGGCAGCGCCGGCGAGGTGGGCCGGGGCGATTTTGACGGCACGCTGTTCCACGATTCCGGCCAGCCGCGCGATTTCCACTATGCGATCCTGAACCAGATGGTCGCGGGTGCCGATCCTTCGACCAGCTTTTCAACGGACGCCGCGCGCGTCAGGCCCGCTCCGCTGTGGGGATCGTTGTGCAAGCGCGCGGTCGCGGAATGGGGGCAGCGGTGGAGCTGAAACAGGAACCGAACGATCCGAATTGCGGGAAGGCGCAGCCGGAATGGACCGCACCCGTTGCCGCCTACACTCGCTATCGCCCCGGCCTGTCGCCCTACATGCATTATTGGCAGCAGCTTCGCGCCCGCCGCGGCCAGACCGCGCCGCCGCCGGATCACCAGCCCGAGGACGGAGCCAAGCTGCCCGGCCAGATGGCAGAGGCGCTGGAGGATCTGATCCGCCGGAGCTTTGGCGAATGATCGCGCTGGCCATCATGTCGGCCTTCGAGGATTTCGTGAACGATCCTGCCGGCGTGCTGCCCGATGATGCGATGAATCCCGACCCGCAGGAACTGGACGACAGCGACCTGGACGATCCGGCGTTGGCCTACCTGGAGGACGCGGCCCTCCCCGACCCCGATCGCGGCTGCATCCTGGCGGTGATCGACGATGCCATCCCCTTCGCGCATGAGCGGCTGACCCTGCCGGGCGGCGTCAGCCGGGTGGCGGCCTTCTGGGCGCAGGACGCGGCCTTCGCGGGCGGTCCGGGGCTGGATCTGCCCTCGGGGATCGAATTGCGGGGGCCGGCGATCGGGCAGTTGCTGCAACAGGTGGCGGCTGGTGCACTTCCGGGCGAGGACGCGATTTATCGCGCCAGCGGCGTTCTGGACTTCCGGCGCGACAGCACGCCTTCGACAGCCTATTCCGATCCGCACGGCGCCGCGGTCGCGCTGCTGGCCGCCGGTTTCGCGCCCCAGGATCCGGCCGGGCGCGACCATCCCCTGATCGCCGTCAATCTTCCCCCCAGGATCACCGAGGATTCGATGGGCACGCTGGCCCCGGTCTCGATCCTCGCCTCGATCCTGTTCATCATCACCCGCGCCCGACGTCTGTGCCGCCTTGTCGAGGCGCGGCGCGGCCTGTCCGCCGGATCGGTCCGGCTGCCCGTCGTCATCAATCTCAGTTTCGGACTGACCGCAGGGGCGCGCGACGGATCCAGCCTGCTGGAACGCTTCATGGATGCGGTGTCGGCGGTCGCCGCTGCCGATCTGGGTCCGGTCCATTTCGTTTTGCCCACGGGCAACAACCGGCAGTCTCGGCTGTTCGCGCGGCTGAAGCCGGGCGAGGACATCGGCTGGCGCATCCAGCCGGACGATCGCACCATCACCCCGATCGAGATCTGGGGCCCGGTCCATGACGGCCCGCCCGATGGCAGGTTCCAGATCACCGTGACGCCGCCGGGCCTTGCCCCGACGACCACTGCCTTCACTGCGCCCTGGCAATATTCGCTGCTGACCGGCGCGGACGGGGCCGAGCTGGGCCGCGCCTACTACACGCCGCGCCTGCTGGAGAACGGTCGCTGGCGCGAGGGGGCGACGGTGATCGTCAATCCGACCTGTCCGCAATTCCCCGGAGAGCCCTGGGCGATGCCCGGCGAATGGCGCGTCGGGATCGCACCGGGATCGTTGGACGGGGTTTACGAGACCTCGGTCCAGCGTGACGAGGTGATCCGAGGCTTCCCCCGCGAGGCCCGGCAAAGCTGGCTCCATGATCCTGCCTACCGCGCCGAGGACGAGGCCGGACGGCCGATCCTGTCCGATCCGCCCGCCAGCGGCGCGCGTGTGGTGCGGGACGGTGCCTTCAACACCTATGCCGGCGGCGCGCGGCCAATCCGCGCCGGCGCGGTCGAGGCGGCGGGACTGTCGCTGACATCCTATTGTTCGACGCTGGGCGATGGCCAGGGCGGGGATTGCCTGCTGCCGGTCGATCGCTCGCATGGCCTGAGCGGAATGATCGTGCGCGGGCGCGCCAGCGGCGGATTCTCGATCCAGGCGGGAACGTCGCTGGCCGCGCCGCAATTCGCCCGCTGGCTGGCGGCACGCCTTGCCGCGGGCGACGCGCCCGCCGACCGGGGCGCGATTCGCACCCTGGCCCAACTTCACGCCGCCCAGCCGAACCCGACGCCGGTTCTGGACGGAATCGACCGGTTTTTGCCCTTCTAGGGTAAAAAAGGCCCTTCTCGACTGCTGTCCTGCCGCGTTCGTGGCGGTTTCACGCGGCGGGATTCACGCTGTTTTCACGGCGCAGCCCGATAACCGCCTCAGGACGACGCGGAAAAGACCTTGGCAAGACCCGCGTCAGAGAAGAGGAAGTGACCGATATGACCAGTCAGCCTGTGTCGAATTTCAATCACGTGATCGCCGCGCTTCAGCTTCTGGGCGCCGGACCGGGGGGTGCAGAGAATGAGCCGGTCCGCCGCGCGCTGGAAACCCTGAATGCGGCGTATCCGGGGCGGTCCGGGACCGAGGCTCCTCTACCCGGTCCCGACCGCCCGACCTGGGCCGCGTTCCGCCGCCTGGAACGCGAGAACCAATTGCTGATCGATCACGCCGAGATGCTGGCCTGCGCGCTTGGCGCCTGCCCGAACTGCTGGGGCAGGCTGCATGATTGCGAGGAATGCGGCGGTCTGGGCCGACCGGGCGCCTTCAATCCCGACCGCGCCTGTTTCGATCACCTTGTCCTGCCCGTCATCTGTCGCGTCATGGGCTATGATCCCACCGAAGCGTCCGATCACGGCGCAGACCCGCAATCCCGTCCCGAAGGCAGTCCGGACGGGGTCCGCCCGCTGAGCAGTTCCTTGTAACGAGTTCCTCCCTGCTCGACGTCCCGCTTGCGGGCGGCCCTGGGCGGACGGTCTTCGGACCGTCCGCCCTTTTCGCCTTCGGCGTCACGGCGACCGGGACGAGGGCGGGATGACTGATGCCGCACGGATCGTCGGCGGCCTAGAACAGCGGGTTCACGGCAAAGGGATCGGCTTGGGTCCGGGTGGCGATGCTGCGGCCCGGCCCTGACAAGGTCGCGATCTGGCGGGCCAGCAGCGCGATGGCCTGCGAGACGGCGGCAGCCACGGCGGCGGGCTGTTCGCCCGCCATCGGAACCGAAATGTCGAAGCTGCGGGCCTGGTTGGACCCGCCGCTGCCCTCGTCCGAGACGAAATAGCGTCCCGACAGCCGATAGATGTTATTCGCCTGCGCCAGCGCCTTTTCGACCCGCACCTCCAGCACGCGCTGTGGCGGCTGGGCCAGGGGCCATGGCTCGCCGATCACCGTCGCGCCCGAGACGTCCGAAATCGCGCGCGCCAGGCTGAGGGTAAAGGCCCGTTGCGGGCTGTCGGCCCACAGATCGTCCGGCGTGGAACGCACCGCGCCATCGGGCGTCTGCCAGGAAACCTCCTGCCCCGAGGCATATTCGGGCAGCGACACGTCCTTCAGTTCGGCCGTGCCCAACCGGTTCGCGACCATGTCGCCGGTGGCGGGCGGGTCGATCAGATAGCGGGCGGTCTTTTCCGGGTTGGAACAGGCCGCCAGCGCCAGAAGGCCAAGGGCCGCGATCAGCGGGGCGGTCCTGCGCGAGGCGAAAGGCATCGTCATCATCTCATCGTCCCAGAATGAAGGCGCGGGGGTTGCGTTCGATCAGGCGCGCCAGCGATCCCACGGCTTCGCTGGCCCGGCGCAATTCGCGCAGCAATCCGATCGTTTCGTTGTTGAAGGTGGACCGATCGCCATAGGCGCCCAGCACCGCGTCGGCCCGCCCGGCGGTCGCCTGCAGACGCTGGATCAGTTGCGGCAATTGCTGGACCGACCGGGCCACCTCGTCGGCGGCGACGCTGGCCGATCGCAGGGTGTCGTTCAGACTGCCGACCGCGTTGCCGTCGCGCAGATCGTCCAGCAACCCCGAGGCCGAAGCCAGAACCTTCGACAGATTGCGCGGCAATTGCGCGGCATCATCGCTGCCCAGCATGGCACGCAGATCGGCCAGGATCCCCTCGGCCTGATTGCTGACCTCGGCAAAGCCGAACTTCTCGACCGCGGCGGCGGTCGCGTCGATCTGATCGACCATGGCCGGCACGTCGGCGGCGGCCAGCCGGACCGCCTCGGCGGCGGCGGCGGCCTCGTCGACCAGCTTGCCCAGATTGGCGGCGGCGCCCGATTGCTGCACGTCCCCCGCGATCCGGTCGATCTGGCCGGCGGTGCGGTTCAGCGTATCGATCAGGCTCGCGATCCTGGCCGGCAGCGCGGCAGCCTGGGGCGTGCCGATCACGTCGCGGATTTCCTGCAGGGCGGCGTCAAGCTGCGCCCCGATCGAGGCAAAGTCCACGTCGCGGACCGAGGTCGCTGCATTCTGAACCGAATCCATGATCTGGGGCAGCCGCTCGACCGCCTGATTCAGCTTGTCGGCCACCTCGCGCGCATCGGCCAGCGCGGTGCCCGCATTCTCGGCCGCGCCGGTCTGGCGGAAATCCAGCACCATCTGGCGAATATCGCCCAGGGTCTGCTGCGCATCCTGCATCGCGGCGCGAACGCTTTCCGGGATCGCGCGGGTGTCCTGCGACGCGGCCAGCGCGGTCACCGCGTTCATCATGTCGGTCGCCGATTGCAGCACTTCCTCGATCGGCAGGTTGCCGATGCGGGTCATGAATCCCTGCGCGCTGGCGGTGAAATCCTCAAGATCGCCCTCGACCGAGGGCATGATCGGATTCGGTTGCGCCGCGGTGTCGATCTGCGCGGGGGCCGCGCCCGGGATCTCGACCAGTTCGACCATCAACGTCGCGCCGAGAAAGCCCGAAGCGGCCAGCCGCGCGCGCAGCCCCTTGGCCACGGCGTCCTGCAGGAAGGCCAGCGTCTGGTCGGCCGTGGTGCCGTCGGGCAGGCCCATCCGCGCCGGCGAGATGGCGATATTGACGCGCTGGCGCACGGCGGTCGTGCCCGAGGGATCCTTGCTGACATCGATGGCCAGATCGGTGACCTGGCCGACGCGGAGACCTTCGTACTGGACCTCGGCGCCGGTCTGCAGCCCGCGCACGGAATCGCCCACGAGGATGCTCAGCCGCAGCAGGTTGTCGTCCTCGCCGGTGAACACGGCATTGCGCGCCGCGTCCTCATCGGCCTGGATCGCATAGACCTGGTCGCGCCCGATCGGCTGGCCTCCACTGACCAGAGTGTCGAAGGCAACCCCGCCCTGCAACAGCGAGGACAGCGAATTGACGTTGAAGGCCAGTCCGCTGGTTCCCAGCGACAGCGAAAAGCCGGAAGTGTCCCAGAATACGGTCTGGGTCGTCAGCCTTTCGTCATACGGGGCCTCGATGAAGGCGTCCACGATCACCTTCTGACCGCTTTCGTCCAGCCGCAGGTTTTCCATGCGACCGGCCTCGAGCCCGTGGAAAAGGATCGGCGCGCCCTCGGTCAGCCCGTCGGCATTGTCGGTCGTCAGCCGGACCCAGGTGCCCTTGGCGTCCTCGCGGATCAGCGGCGGCCGGACCAGGCCCACGAAACGGGTCTGCGGCTGAGCGACCTGCGCATCCCAGTATCCCTCGATGAACGAGCCGGTCAGAACCGTGTCGAGCCGCGTCACCCCCTGCGCGGTGACCTGCGGGCGCACGATCCAGAAGGCGGCATCGGCGTCGATATAGGGTGCCACGTCCTTGTCCACGCGAATCTGGACGATGACCTTCGACAAGTCAGGGGTAAAACTGACGGATTCCACCTGCCCGACGGTGATCTCGCGAAAGCGCAGGACCGTCTCGCCGGGGGTCACGCCGGTGGCATCGGCGAATTCGACCTCGATCAGGCTGCCGCGTTCGGCAAAGGCATTCCAGGCGATGGCCAGCGTGACCACCAGCGCGATGATCGGCACCAGCCAGATCACGTTCACGCCGGCCTGCGCCGCACGGACCGCGGTCTTGCGCACCGGAGAGGCCGGTTTCGGCGGCGGCGTATCACTCATTCCCTGTTGCTTCCCTGCCCGTCAGTCTTCGGTCCGGCTGCGCAGCGGCAATCCGCGCCAGATCAGTCTTGGATCGAAACTTTGCGCGGAAAGCATTGTAAACGCAACAGACAGCGCGAAAGACGCAGCGGCAGGACCGGGATGGATCGAGGCGACAAAGCCAAGCTGCACCAGCGCCGACAGGATCGCGACCACGAAGACATCGATCATCGACCAGCGGCCGATGAATTCGACCACCTCGAAGATCTTCAGCCGGGTATGGGCCTGTTCGGTCGTGGCGGGGCGTCCCGCGACCATGGCCAGCCAGGCGATGGCCACGAATTTCGCGATCGGCACCACGATCGAGGCCACGAAGACGATCGCCGCGATGTCGTAATTGCCATAATGGATCAGTTCCATCACGCCTTCGATGATGGTGGATTCCGTGTTGCCCTGAAGCCCCGCGAAGGTCTGCGTGCTCATCATCGGAAACAGGTTCGCGGGAATATACAGGATCAGCCCGGCGAACCACCAGGCCCAGACATGCTGCAGCCGGCGCCGGTCCGGGGGCACCAGCACGGCGCCGCAGCGGGCACAGCGTGTCCGGGTTTCGGGCCAGACCCTGCCGCAGGAATGGCAACCCAGCAATCCGGCGCGGTGGGCGGTCATGACCGGGCCGCGATGGCCGGTTCCGGTTTCGGCCCCGCTCATGGCTGACGGACCTCGACCATCTCGCGGCCATCCGTCTTCTGTCCGGCATCCTCGATGGCGTCCCAGATCGTGGTCTGGCACATGAAGCCGCGCGAGGCGAGGTTGACCAGGATCAGCGCGCAAAAGGCCCAGAACGCCGGGCCCAGATGGACCGTGGCAAGACCGGCCACCTTGACCAGCGCAACCGAGGTGCCGATCACGAAGATCTCGGCCATGGACCAGGGTCGCAGCGTCTCGGACAGGCGAAAGGCGGTGGCGGCGTGGCGATAGGGCGCGCTGCCCTGCGCCAGCGGCACCAGCGTATAGACCAGCAGAAAGGCGCGCAGGACCGGCAGGCCGATCACCATGGCCAGCACCGCCAGAACCAGCGGCAGCAACACCCCGTCGGCAAAGGCAAGCGCCACGCCGAACAGCGAGGTCGCATTGCCGAATCCCATCCGCGAGATTTCGAGAAAGGGAAAGAACACCGCCCCCAGAAGCAACACCATCGAGGTGAAGGACAGCGCGATCAACTGGCTGAACGCGCCGCCGCGCGGCTTGGCCAGAACCGTGCCACAGCGGATGCAGCGCGCGGTTTCGCCCTCGGCAAGCTCTTCCTCGACATGCAGCGCATCGCAGCGCGGGCAAGCCAGAAGCCCCTCGCCCGTGCTCAGATCGTATTGGCCCTGGATCACGCTCATGGAATGAAAGATAGCGTCGCCGCGCGGCGGCGCAAGGCGCGACAGTCCGGCGTCAATGCCGCGACCCCTCGCGCGCCGCCGAGGTCAGCACGACATTGCGCGGATCGGACACGCCGATCATGCTGGGCGCGACGATCGTGAATTCCAGCCGCAGCGCATAGCGGTCGTCCATCGACTGGATCTCGGCTTCGCCGTCCAGCTGGGTCGAGAACGCCTCGATCAGCTGACCGCCGAGACCGGTGCCGTCGCCATCGCTGTCGCGCGAGGCATCGCCGACCGAGTTCTCGATCACCAGCAGGGCGCGGCCCGGCTCGGTTTCCGACAGCCGGATCGAAACCCAGGGCGCGGAACCGCCGGCCGGCGTCCCGGCATATTTCAGCGCGTTGGTGAAAGCCTCGGTCGCAAGCAGCGTCAGCGGCACGGCCTGATCGGGCAGCAGCGTCAGCGGCGCGATCTCGGTGCTGATATTCAGATCGCTGCCCGGCCCGACCGAGGCATTGGCAAGCTGGTTGACGATATCGCCGATCAGCCGGTCGGCCTCGACCGCGTCCAGATGCTCGGCCTGGTAGAGGTTGCGATAGATCGTGGCCAAGGCGGCAACCCGGTCCTGCACCGACCGCAGCACGCCGCGCGCCTGGCTGTTTTCGATCATCCGGCTTTGCATGTTGATGATCGAGGCGATGAGCTGGAGATTGTTCTTGACGCGGTGATGAACCTCTTTCAGCAGAACGGTCTTTTCGGCGACCGCCTCCTCCATGGTTTCCTCGTCTCGGATCAGGATCCGGGCCATGTTGTGAAAGGTCTGGCTGACATCGGCGATTTCGGTGGGCGCATCCGACAGGACCGGCGGCGGCTCGGACCGGTTGCCGATGGCAAAGCGGCGCATCTGGCCACGCAGCACGGTGATATGGCGCAGCACCAGACGGAAAACGGCGAAATAGGCCACGCCCAGCGAGGCCAGCCACAAGGCGATGGGAATCGTCACGGCGCCGAAACGCGACAGCTGGAACAGGCCCAGCCCCGCGATCTTCGGGCTCCAGCTGCCCAGGGCATAGACCAGGCCGGGCACGACGGGAACCACGGTAAAGACCCGTTCCTGACCGCTGCCCGAAATCGCGCGGAAACTGGTCTCGCTGCGCGACAGCAGCCCGATCAGGTCGGTGTCGCGCGGGATGATGTCGCGGGCCGATCCGTCCTGGGACAGATCCGATGTCAGGATTTCGCCGCGCTGGTTGAAGGTCACGATCCGGGCGCCGTCGGTCGCGAAAGCCATCGCGTGCGTGGATTGCAGCAATTCATGGGTCAGCGACAGGCCGACATAGCCCAGCAATTCCCGGTCGCGATACAATGGCTGCATCACCAGAACCACCGACCGGCCGCTGACGATGCCCCGTTCGACGGATGTAACCATCGTGCCGGGCTGGGCGAGAAAGGCCTTGAAGGCGGGCGATTGGCGCATGTCGGCGGCAACGCCCCCATTCGCGCCGGAATTGCAATCGCTGCGCCCGTCCAGCCGGGTGAAGCCGGCATAGACATAGGTGGCGCTGCGTTCGATGAAATTGCGCATCAGGTCGGCGCAGACCTGTGGCCGGTCCAGCGCCTCCAGCACGGCGGGACCAAGCGCGTCGGCCGAACCGAGCGCGCTTTGCAGCAGCGCCCTTTCGCCCGCGGCGGCCGATGCGGTGCGGCCCATCAGCGCGATCTCGGCGCTGCGTTCGGCTTCGCGCGCCAGGTTGAGGTTCTGGATCAGCGAAATCAGCCCCAGCGGCAGGATCGCCACCGACAGAAGGGTGCCAAGCCGGAAGCCCAGCCCGCGGGTGAATTCCAGCCTGTCGCGAAGCCGTCTCAGCATCGCGCGCCCTTTCCTCAGCGGGTGATGCCCTGATTGGCAGACATCACCGCCAGCGTTGCCTGATCGGTCATGTCCAGTTCTTCCCCGTGTTCGAGATGCAGCAACTCCGCCAGCTTGCGGCGGCCGCGATTGGCGCGCGACTTGACGGTGCCGATGGCGACGCCGGTCATGCCGGCCGCTTCCTCGTAGGAAAAACCCGATGCGCCGACAAGGATCAACGCCTCGCGCTGTTCATCCGGCAGTTGCTCGAAAGCGGCGCGGAAATCCTTCAGCGCAAGCCGTCCGTCATGATCGGGCCTCGTGGCCTGGCGGGCGGCATGGATGCCGTCGGTGTCGCTGACCTCGCGCTTTGTCTTGCGGCGGGCCGAATAGAAGGTGTTGCGCAGGATGGTGAACAGCCAGGCACGCAGATTGGTGCCGGCCTGGAACTTGTCCATGTTGGTCCATGCCTTGACGATCGTGTCCTGCACCAGGTCGTCGGCGGAAGCCCCCTCGCGTGTCAGCGACAGGGCAAAGGCGCGCAGCGCCGGAAGGTGATCGACCAGCTCGTCGCGGGGATCGGTCTGCGGGGTTTTCGTCATGGGGTGCGCCTTCGCGGCAGAATGCTTGCGGGAATTGTCATTCCTGCTCGCGCAGTTGCTTGAGAAGGTCGAGGAACCGATCGGGAACCTGTTCGTTGGCATCCTGCTCGTAGACCCGCCTCAGGTTCTCGTCGATCTGTTTTTCGAAGGCGGCCTTTTGCCGCTCATCTCGTTTCGGTGTCATGTTTTTGTTAGTCCCGGAAATCTTGTGCGCACCCTAGCCAACCTGTAGGGGTTAGGGAAGGTTCCGCAACATGCGAAATTCAAGGACAGGAAAATGTCGTCAGCCAATCTCGCCCAATCGATCGGACGCGAGCTTCCCTATCTGCGCCGCTATGCGCGCGCGCTGACCGGAAGCCAGACCGCCGGGGACAATTATGCCGCAGCCACCCTGGAAGCGATCCTGACCGATCGGTCGGTGTTGCAGGACGAGGATGATACCCGCCTCGGCCTGTTCCGCACCTTCCATGCCATCTGGCAGAGTTCGGGCCAGCCCGTCGCCGAGGCCGATTCGGTCCGCGAAAGACGCGCCCAGGATCATCTGCGCCGCCTGACGCCGAATTCGCGCGAGGCGCTGTTGCTGCGCACGATCGAGGAATTGCGCTATGACCAGATCGCCCGCGTGATGCAGGTCGATCAGCGCGAGGCCGAGGAACTGGTCCAGATCGCGCTGAACGAAATGGGCCAGGCAATCAGCGGCAAGGTCATGGTGATCGAGGATGAGATGATCATCGCCATGGACCTGAAAGGCATCGTTCAGGCGATGGGTCATGAGGTTACGGGCGTCGCCCGCACCCATACCCAGGCCGTCGATCTGGCCGGAAAGGCGCGCCCCGACCTGATCCTGGCCGATATCCAGCTTGCCGACGGATCTTCCGGCATCGACGCGGTGAACGAGATGATGCGCGAGATGGGCGATATTCCGGTGATCTTCATCACCGCCTTCCCCGAAAGGCTTCTGACCGGCGACCGTCACGAGCCGGCCTTCCTGATTTCCAAGCCCTACAGCGAGGAACAGGTCCGGTCCGCCGTCAGCCAGGCGATGTTCTTCGCCTCGACCGAGGGGCTGGACGCGGCCTGACCCTTCGCCGGGCCGGGTTCCGCCCGTCCCGGCCTGCGGCCCTTTCATCTCGGGTCGCGGTCCGGGCGTCTAGTCGCGCAGCCCCTCGCGGGCCTCGCGGGCGGCCCTGATGCGGCGGCGGCGGGCCAGTTCGACGTTGATCAGCGCGCCCAGAAGGACCGAGAAACCCGCGAGGTAGAACCACATCAGCAGCGCGACCACGGTTCCGATCGAGCCATAGATCCGGTTATAGCTGTTGAAGCTGCTGAGATAGGCCGAAAACGCGACCGAGGCCGCCGCCCAGAGACAGGCCGCAAACAGCGCCCCCCAGGTAAAGACCGGCGTGCGCGGCGTCTTCACATTCGGGCCATAGCGGTAAAGGATGCCGATGCCCAGGATCACCAGCGCGAACATGCCCGCCCAGGGCAGCGCGGTTACCAGCCATGCCCGCAGGGGCGCGATGACCATGAAGTTCAGGACGACCGGCACGATGACGATGGTCGCAAGCCCGGCCAGCGAGATGCCGACGATGGCCAGGGTCAGCCCATAGGCAAGGATGAAGCCGAAAATGGTGGAATGCGAGCGGACGCCGTAGGCCGCGTTGAGCCCGCGCACCAACGCATCGACCCCCGCGCGCGCCGCGATGGTCGCCACCATGAACGAGATGAACGAGGCCCAGCCGATCGAGGTGTTCTCGGCCGAGGTCAGCGACCGCACCTGTCCGTCGATCAGCTTGGCGGCGCCTTCGGGCAGGAATTCGTGGGCCACGTCGACATAGGCCATGATCACCGTCGGGTCGAACCACAGGCTCCACAGCGCGATGATCGCGGCCAGTCCGGGAAAGACCGCGAACATTGCATAGAAGGCGACCCCTGCCGCGATCAGGCCCATGTGGATCTTGTCCATCCGCTCGAAGATGGCGGACCAGAAACTCCACAGATCGCGGATCAGGCTCAGCATCTGGCCCCCTTCGCGCCCGGCCGGGCCGCGGGATCGCGGCGGGGGCGCAACGATCTCATGTGCCGAACCGCAACCACAGCGAAGCCTCGCCCATCCGTGCCGTGAATTCGGCGTGGGCGGCGGCCTCGGCCTCGGTCAGGCGGGGCGGCAGGGGCGCGGGGCGCGGGGCCCTGCGGATCAGACCGGCGGCCTGTCGTTGATCCGTGCCCGTTGCGCCGGGACGGTCCAGCACCAGATCGGGCTGGCGGCCGCCGATCAGTTCCAGATAGACCTCGGCCAGCAATTCCGAATCCAGCAATGCACCGTGCAGATCGCGGTTGGAATTGTCCACGCCGAAGCGGCGGCAAAGCGCGTCCAGAGACGAGGGCGAGCCGGGAAATTTCTCGCGCGCCAGCGCCAGCGTGTCCAGAGCCCGCGACCAGGGAAGCGTGGGAAACCCCGCCCGGCGCAGTTCGGCATTCAGGAATTTCATGTCGAAGCTGGCATTGTGGATCACCAGCCGCGCATCCTCGGCGACGAAATCGACGAAGCTTTGCGCGATCTCGGCGAAACCGGGCTTGTCGCGCAGGAAATCGTCGCCAAGCCCGTGAATCTCGAACGCCTCTTGCGGCATCGGGCGTCCTGGGTTGATGTAGACGTGGAAGGTACGGCCGGTGGGCAGATGATTGATCAGTTCCAGTGCGCCGATCTCGACGATGCGGTCGTCCTTCTCGGCGTCGAAGCCGGTCGTTTCCGTATCCAGAACGATCTCACGCATGGGCGGCGATCTCCTTGCAGATGGCTTCGACGGCGGCGCGCGCGCCCTCTGGTGTATCGGTCGGGATGATCCAGTCGGCAAGCGCGCGTTTCCGCACATCCGGCATCTGCCGGTCCAGGATCATCTGCAGGGTGTCGCGATTCATGCCGGGGCGTTCCAGCACCCGCCTGCGCTGTGTCTCGGAGTCGGTGCTGACGACGGCGACGCCGTCAAGCTGGCCCTGGCCATCGCCCTCGAACAGAAGCGGGATGTCCAGGACGACAAGTGCGGCATCGGAATGGCGCGCGACAAAGGCCCTGCGGTCGGCGGCGACAAGCGGATGGACGATGGATTCCAGCCGTTTCAACGCCGCCGGATCGGCCCCGAGCGCCTGTTTCAGCGCCGGACGGTCGATGGCGCCGTCCTTCAGCGCCTCAGGGAAGGCGGCGGCGACGGGTTCGACCGCCGCACCGCCCCTGGCATAGAGATCGTGCACGGCCTGATCGGCGTCCCAGACCGGATGTCCCAGATCGCGAAACATCCGCGCCGTCGTGGACTTGCCCATGCCGATGCCCCCGGTCAGTCCCAGAAGAAAGCTCATCCCAGCACCACGCGGCGGGTTTCCTCGTCAACATCGGGGCGGTGGCCGAACCAGCGTTCGAAGCCGGGGGCGGCCTGATGCAGCAACATCCCCAGCCCGTCCACGGTGTGACAGCCGATCTGGCGAGCGGCGGCGAGAAACGGCGTTTCCAGCGGGGTATAGACCAGATCGGTGGCCAGCGCTTGCGGCTGCAGAGCGTCCAGCGGCACCCGCAGCGGCTGCTTGCCGGTCATGCCCAGCGAGGTGGCGTTCACGACCAGACCGGCCCCTTCCAGCATGTTGCCGGCCTGCGCCCAGTCATAGACGACCAGACGCGCGCCAAATTCGGACTTGATCTGTTCCGACCGGATCCGGGTGCGGTTGCTGATCCGCAATTCGCGGACGCCGCTGTCCAGAAGCGAGGCGACGACCGCCCGCGCCGCGCCGCCGGCGCCGATAACCGCCGCGGGGCCGGCATCGGGCCGCCAGTCGGGCGCGTTCTGGCGCAGATTGGCGATGAAGCCATAACCATCGGTGTTGTCGGCATGGATCTTGCCGTCGGGGCGGAAGATCAGCGTGTTGGCGGCCCCGATCAGGGCCGCGCGGTCCGAAACCGCGTCGGCAAGGGCCAGCACCGCCTCCTTGTGGGGAATCGTCACGTTCACCCCGACAAAGCCCGCCCGCGGCAGGACGCGCAGCACGTCGGCCAGATGCTCGGCCCGAACGGGCAGCGGCATGTAATGGCCCGCGATGCCGTAGCGTTGCAGCCAGAATCCGTGCAGGCGGGGCGAACGCGAATGGGCGATCGGCATCCCGATGACGCCGGCAAGCGGGATCTGTGCGGCCGGTCTGGCGGGATCGTCTTGCATCTGCTTTGTCCATTGATCGTTTCGGGCAGAGTAATCCTTTGGCGACGATGGAAAAAGTCCGAACGCGGCCGCAACGCGCCATTGTTGCAGCGAAGACCCGGCTTTTGTGGACGGAATCGTGGGGGAATCGGTCCGGGGCATGTTGGTACGCCTGAGGATGGCTGCAAGGACACGAATTCCGCCCGGGACATAACCGGAACGAAGGCTGGCAATCCACAAGTGGACAAGACCCGCGGCGCCGCGATACGGGTTGTGGACACCCCCGACAACAACCGTGTCGTCCCGAAGTTGTCCAGATATCAAATTCATGAAAACAAAAGATATTATCACTTTCAAAGAAGTTTTCCCGGACTTATCCACAGGCGCGCAAATGGTGGATAGGTGCGGGGAGCGATGCCCAGTCCCGCAATCCACAGGCCCTACTTCAACTACATTCCTTTTTCATATCTTTTTATTTAAGTGGTCGGAAACGAGGCCCCGATGACCGACCTGATGATCGCGTTCTATCCCTATGTGAAAGCCTTCCATGTGATCGCGGTGATCTCGTGGATGGCTGGGCTGTTCTACCTGCCGCGTCTGTTCGTCTATCACGCCGAGCGCGGCGCCGAGGCAGCGGAGCCGACAGACAGCTTCCGCATCATGGAGGAGAAGCTGCTGCGCGTGATCATGCGGCCGGCGATGATCGCGACCTGGGCCAGCGGATTATGGCTGGTGGCAACGCCGGGTATCCTCGATTGGACGGCCCTGTGGCCCTGGTTCAAGGCCACCGGGGTGCTGGGAATGACCGGATTTCACATCTGGTGCGCGGCCGAGCGGCGGCGGATTGCGGCCGGAGCGATCCGTCGCGGTCGGTCTTATCGGCTGATGAACGAGGTGCCCACAGTGCTGCTCATCGGCATTGTCGTGTCGGTCATCGTCAAATTCTAGGTGGGCGATTGACTCGCCGGTTCTGCCGGCCTATGTCGCGACCAAGCCCGGCCGTCCGGTACGGGGATTCCCACACGAATATGACATGACCGACCTTCGACGCGGGGGCGGCCTACGGTGACGATATGAGCGATGAGCGCCTGAACCTGTCCGAACTCAAGGCGAAAAGCCCGGCCGACTTGCTGTCCATGGCCGAGGAATGGGAAATCGAGAACGCCTCGACCATGCGCAAGGGCGAGATGATGTTCTCGATCCTCAAGGAACATGCCGAAGAAGGTTGGGATATCGGCGGCGAGGGGGTGTTGGAGGTCGTGCAGGACGGTTTCGGCTTTCTGCGTTCGACCGAAGCCAATTACCTGCCCGGGCCCGACGACATTTATGTCAGCCCCGACATGATCCGGCAGCATTCCCTGCGGACCGGCGACAGCGTCGAGGGCGTCATTCGGGCCCCGGGCGAGAACGAGCGGTATTTCGCGCTGACCAGGGTCGAGAGGATCAACTTCGAGGATCCCGAGAAAGCCCGCCACAAGGTCGCCTTCGACAACCTGACCCCGCTCTATCCCGATGAACGGATGACGATGGAGATCGAGGATCCCACGATCAGGGATCGCAGCGCGCGGATCATCGACCTGGTGGCGCCGATCGGGAAGGGGCAGCGGTCGCTGATCGTCGCGCCTCCGCGGACCGGCAAGACCGTGCTGCTGCAGAACATCGCCCATTCGATCGAGCGCAATCACCCGGAATGCTATCTGATCGTTTTGCTGATCGACGAGCGGCCCGAAGAGGTCACCGACATGCAGCGCAGCGTGAGGGGCGAGGTGATTTCATCGACCTTCGACGAACCGGCCAGCCGGCACGTCGCGGTGAGCGAAATGGTGATCGAAAAGGCCAAGCGCCTGGTCGAGCATAAACGAGATGTTGTGATTCTTCTGGATTCTATCACAAGACTTGGTAGAGCGTTCAATACCGTGGTTCCCAGCTCGGGCAAGGTTCTGACTGGTGGCGTCGATGCGAATGCCTTGCAGCGGCCAAAGCGTTTCTTCGGCGCTGCACGGAATATCGAAGAGGGCGGGTCGCTGACCATCATCGCGACCGCGCTGATCGATACGGGCTCGCGCATGGACGAGGTGAT